>NZ_CAJMZE010000010.1:0-234163 GCF_905220235.1 Paraburkholderia sp. J41
GAAACGCCGCACCGCTGAAACGCCACGCAGCTAGAACGCCGCGCCGCTAGAACGCCCTACCGCTAGAACGCCCTACCGCTAGAACGCCCCACCGCCAGAACGCGGCACCGCTGGAACGCCCAGCCGCCAGAACGCCACACCGCTAGAACGCTGTATCGCTGGAACGCCACGCTGCTGAAATGCCGCACCGCTGAAACGCCGCACCGCTGGAACGCCACGCCGCTAGAACGCCACGAACGGCGCCTTGCCGCCGCTCGCCGTCTGGTCGATGCCGTAGTAGACGTAACGGCCGTAGAAGAACGGCAACCCGAGGTCGAGGCTCGTGGCCGAGCCGAACTCGCCCGCAAGGTTGTTGGCCGCGTAGTTGTTGCCGTTGCCGAGCAGCGACTGCGCGTTCGCGACGTTAAAGCTGGCCGTGGCGGTCGCGCCGCCGCGCGCGGTGAGCGTGGCGCTCAGGCTTTGCGTCTGCGACGGGCAGTAGAACGAGCCGAGATTGCCGCCGCACTGCGGCAACGCGCTATCGACGAAAAAGAGGCCGTTCGAGCCCGAATCGAGAAACGCCGCCTTGAGCGCCGTGTTGTTGAAGGTGGCGGTGACGTTGCCCCATTGATCGGTGGCGAGCGTTTGCGCGCCCGTCATCGCGTTGTTCGACTGCGTGCCGATGCCGAACACCAGCGTGCCCGTGGCCGACGGCGCGCCGCTGTTCGAGACGGGCGCCATTTGCAGGATCACGCCGTTGTTGTCGGTCGCGAAATGCGGCACGGGGTTGGCCACCTGCTGCGCGATGGCGGCGGGCGTAATGGCGCAGTTCGTGCCGTTCGGGCAGGCGAAGTAGTTGCTGCCGCTCGCCGTGGTACACGACACGCCGCAATCGGTGGGCGCCACGCCCACGCCGAGAATGCCGTTCGCGCCCAGATCCTGCACCGTGTCCTGCGCCGCGCCGATGTTCGCGCACGCCTGCGGCGTGGACGAAGCGGCAAGGTCGCCGATTAGCTGGATCGGAATGTTCGACGCGGTTTCGCCGCCGAGCTTCACGTCGGCGGTGCGCACCGAGCCCCACGTATAGCCGTCGGCAAACGCGGTGCATTCCGCAAGGGTGCCGCCGCCCGCAGCCGCCGTGGCGGGCAGCGCGTTCGCGAACGACGCGGGCAGCGCCGAGGCGAGCAGCCGCAGGCCGAACGAAGCCGTGTCCACCTGCACGTTGTTCACGGTCGTGCAATTGCTCGTGCCCGCCACGCACAAGGTCACGCTCACGGTGGGAATGTTGGGCAACTGGCCGGTCAGCCCGGCGTTCACGGTCACGGGCACCGTGTTCGCGGCGGTCGCGGCGATGGGCTGCTGGCTCGGCCCCGAAGAAGCAGACGGCGACGAAGGCGATCCGCCGCCGTTGTTCGCCGCGGCGTCGTTGCCGCTGCCTCCGCCGCCGCACGCGGCCACGAGGGAGACGGCCGAGACGACCAGCGCGATCGCGGCCGACCGCAGGGAGCGCCACGCGGCGCCGTTCGAAGATGGGGAAATCAGCACGCTCGGCCTCCGCTCGTCATTGGATATCGGCGGCGCTCACGCCGGCCGGCAACGCCTGCGGCAGCCATGCCTGCCCCGAGAAAGCGCCCATGTGGCCGCCCGAATGCACGACGAGCCCCGGCTGTTCGACCGCGCCGGAGCCGCGCACGCGCCCCGCCGCGCGGTTCGCCTTGACGCCGGCCACGTACTGCGGGAAATAGCTGCCGAGCAGCGCGGAAAGATCGGGCGGCTGCGGCCCGTTCCAGGCCACGCCGAACACGGCGCCCGCCGCCGAAAGGTATTCGCGCACGACGGTGCCGTTCGCAAGCGTGGTTTGCTGCACGGAATACGCGTTCGCGACCGCGGGCGCGCTTGCCGAGGCCGCCGAAGCCGCCGCGATCTGCACGGCCTGGCGCGCGACCGCCGCCGCCGAAGCGCTGCCGCCGCCGATCTGCGCGGCCACGGAAGCGGCCGCCGAAGCCGGGCTCAGCCGGCTGACGCTCGCACCGGCGGGCGTCGCCATGGGCGTGCCGCCCAGCCCCGCGAACGCGGGAAACGCCGCCGCGCCCAGCGCGCAGGCCAGCGCGGCACGGCACGCGAACACTCGCGCGGCCGTGGCGGAATACGGGATGAACGGATACGAGGTAAACGGATGCAAGGCGGCCCCTCCTTTTATCGACGGCGCGTTGCGCCACGCGCTTGCGGGACCCCCGCGCAAAAAGCGTGCGGCGGAACGAGGCAGCGAGACGGGCAACGGCGCGGCGGGCATCGTTGCACTGCGGCGGCGCGCGCCACGGCAGTGCAACGAGCGAATGTGCAGTAGTATGCCCGCCCTCGGCGACATCGGGCAGTTGGCCGGATGGCCAGCGCGCGGCACCCGCTAAAACGCACATTCGGCGCACATTCGGCGCACATTCGACGCACGCTCGACACTCCACGCGACGCCCGCATGGAGCGCCGCGCGCCCTCAGAACCCGAGGCTGGCGAGCAGATCGTCGACCTGCGCCTGGTCCTGCATGACGTCGGCCTTGCCTTCGGGATCGATCTGCGGCCCGTTGAGCAGATGCTCGGGGCTGCCGGTGCCGCTGGTTTCCTCGGCGAGCGCCGCCGCCGTCGCCGCGAACTGCTCGCGCCGCTCGGGAGCGATGTTCTCCACCAGCACCGTCAGCAATTGCTGCTCGATCAGGTAGACCACGTCCATGATCTTCTTGATCACCTGGCCCGTCAGGTCCTGGAAATCCTGCGCGAGCATGATTTCGAGCAGATGCTGATTGGTGGCCGTGGTCGCCTGCGGCACGTTGCCGAGGAATGCGCGCGTGTCGTCCATCAGTTGACGCACTTCCTCGCGGCCGATCGGCGCGTCGTACCACGTCGCCCAGCGGCTCGACAGGTCTTTCGCGTCGCGCTCCAGCGTTTCCTGGAGCGGCTTGGCGAGTTCGATCGCCGAAAGCACGCGCTCGGCGGCCTGCTCGGTCATGTTCGCGACGTAGCGCAGGCGGTCGCGCGCGTCGGGCACCGCCTCGGCGGCGCGTTCGACGTGCTTGTCGAGGCCGAGTTCGCGCATCGAGTCGCGCAGGTTGCGCGTGAGCTGGCCGATGCGCGCGAGGATGCGATCCGTCGCAAGCTCGCCCGTTTCGCCCGCCGCCGCCGGCGCGTCGCCGAGCGGCGCGGCGACCTCGCCTTGCGGCGCGCTGTCTTGCGCGCCGTCTTGCGCACTGATGGGCTCGTTCACGTCAGCTCCCCGCTTTCGCCATCTTCTCGAGAATCTTGTTGAGCTTCTCGTCGAGCGTCGCCGCCGTGAACGGCTTGACGACGTAGCCGCTCGCGCCGGCCTGCGCCGCCGCGATGATGTTCTCCTTCTTCGACTCGGCCGTGACCATCAGCACCGGCAGATGCGTGAGATTCGCGTCGGCGCGAATTTCCTTGAGCATCGCGAGGCCGTCGAGATTCGGCATGTTCCAGTCGGAGATCACGAAGTCGTAGCTGCCGCCGCGCAGGCGCGCGAGACCCGCCGCGCCGTCCTCGGCTTCGTCGACGTTCGCGTAGCCCAGCTCCTTGAGCAGGTTGCGGACGATCCGGCGCATCGTCGGAAAGTCGTCAACCACCAGAATCTTCATTCCCTTATCCATCTCGGTTCCATTCCTCCAGGCTCAAACCCGGGCAATTATCCAGACAAGCGCGGCGCCTATCCAGATAAATTAATCGCGAGCGATCGTGCCTGCTTTGGCCGCCAGCACAATCTCTCGATATTGGTCGCTCAAGCAGCTTCGCCGATGAGCGCGCACTCACGTTCCGCGGTCGCCGCCGCCTAGACCCGCTGCACGCGGTCGCCCATCGAGGCGAGTCGCGTCATCACGCGGCGGCTCATGTCGCCCAGCGCGGCCACTTCGTCCGCCGCGCCCAGCGCGATCGCCTCGCGCGGCATGCCGAACACGATGCAGCTCGCCTCGTCCTGCGCGAGCGTGTACGCGCCCGCGCGGCGCATTTCCAGCAGGCCCGCCGCGCCGTCGCGGCCCATGCCCGTCAGAATCACGCCGATGGCGTTCTTGCCCGCGTGCGTGGCCGCCGAGCGGAACAGCACGTCGACCGACGGACGATGCCGGTTTACCGGCGGGTCGTCGGACAGATGCGCGATGTAGTTGGCGCCGCTCCTCGCGAGCAGCAGGTGCGCGTGGCCCGGCGCGATATAGGCGTGGCCGGGCAGCACGCGCTCGCCGTGCTCCGCCTCCTTCACGGTGATGCGGCACAGCCCGTTCAGGCGCTGCGCGAACGATTTCGTGAAACCGGGCGGCATGTGCTGCGCGATCAGCACCGCCGGGGCGTCGGGCGGCAGCGGCTGGAGCACTTCGCGAATCGCTTCGGTGCCGCCGGTGGACGCGCCCACGATGATGAGCTTTTCGGTCGACAGCAGCGGATTGTTCACCATCGGCGCGGGCGCCGAAGCCGTTGCCGCGCCGTGCGCGTGGCCGGTTTGCGCGTGCGTTCCCGCGCCCGCGCCGGCGTGCGCGGCCGGGGCCGCATGGTGCGCGCGCACGCGGGCGCGCGCGGCGGCGCGCACCTTGTCGGCGAGCTTTTCCGAATATTCGAGCATGCCGTCGCGAATGCCGACCTTCGGCTTGGTGACGAAGTCGACGGCGCCCAGCTCCAGCGCGCGCAGCGTGATTTCGTTGCCGCGCTCGGTCAGCGACGACACCATCACGACCGGCATCGGCCGTAGGCGCATCAGCTTTTCCAGGAAGTCGAGGCCGTCCATGCGCGGCATTTCCACGTCGAGCGTGAGCACGTCGGGGTTGTGCTGCTTGATGAGTTCGCGCGCGACGAGCGGGTCCGGCGCCGTGGCGACCACGGTCATGTCGGGCTGGCTGTTGATGATTTCCGTCATCAGACTGCGAATCAGCGCCGAATCGTCGACGCAGAGAACCTTGATTTTTTGCACGGCGTTCACGCCTCCTCTACTGTTCTGGCGCCGTCTTGAGCCGATACTTGACCAGATGCGCGCAGCGCGGACGCCTTCGTGCCGAACAGTTCGATACGGGGGCGCGCGGCCTGCGGCTGCGATTGTGAATTCTTGTTCGATGCGGCGGCCGGCGTCGACGCGACGCCCGCCGGCGCGGCGCCCCGAGCGTTGCCGGCGTTACCGGCGTTGCCGGCGTTGAACAGCTCGACGCGCGCGCGCGCCCGTGCAAGCCGCTCGGCGCGCGCTTCGGCGCTTTGCTCGGCGAGCCGCTGCTCGCGCTCGGCCACGCTGGTGTCCTGCGAAAGACGCAGCTTCTTCACCATCACCTGGCCCGTGCGCGGCAGGAACGCGACCTTGCGCGGATGCGAGCCTTGCAGGTCCTCGGCGACGATGCGGATGTTCTCGGTCGCGAGATAGCGGCGCACGAACGCGGCGTTGCGGTCGCCGATGTTCATCGTCGTCATGCCCGCCAGCACGGCCGCGCCGCCGAACACCTTGGCTTCGAAGCGCTCGCGGCGGCCGCCCGCCTTGATGAGTTCGTTGATGAGCACTTCCATCGCATAGGCGCCGTAGCGCATCGAGTCCGAGGCGGCATGCAGCGCGTGCGAATCCGCGCCGTCGTCGGGCAGCATGAAGTGATTCATGCCGCCGATGCCGGCCGTGCGGTCCTGAATGCACGCGGCCACGCACGAGCCCAGCACGGTCACGAGCACCATGTCCTCGTTGGTCGTGTAGAACTCGTTGGGCAGGAGCTTCACGCCGGGACGCTGGAAGTGCGCGTCGAAATAGCGATTGGTCGCGATCGGCAAACGGGCGCTCATGCCGGCGCTCCGATCGCGTCGCTCGCGCGGCGCACGGCGCCGGCATCCGCCGACGACGCGGGCGCGGGCGTTGCCGGGCGGCCGCGCGCGAGTTCGTAGACGGTTTGCCCGCGCAGACGGAACGCCTGCGTCACGTACGTGAAGTTTTCCGAATGGCCCGCGAACAGCAGGCCGTCCGGCTTCATGAGCGGCTCGAAACGCGCGAGCACCTGCGCCTGCGTGGGCTTGTCGAAGTAGATCATCACGTTGCGGCAGAAGATGGCGTCGAAGGTCGTGCGCAATCCGTAGTCCGCGTCGGTGAGATTGAGCTGCTCGAACTTGATCATCGCGCGCAGCTCGGGGCGCACCTTCACGAGCCCCGCGTGCGCGCCGGTGCCCTTCAGGAAGAAGCGCTTCAGGCGCTCGGGCGTGAGGTGCTTGACCTGATCGAACGAGTACACGCCCGCTTCGGCCTTGGCGAGCACCTGCGTGTCGAGGTCGGTGGCGAGCACGCGCGCCTCGCGTGCCGCGCGCTCGCCGAGCGCTTCGACGAGCGTCATCGCGATCGAATACGGCTCCTCGCCCGTCGAGGCCGCCGAGCACCACACCGAAACCTGCGAGCGGCGCTTCACGAAATCCGCGAGGATCGGAAAGTGATGCGCCTCGCGAAAGAACGCCGTGAGGTTGGTCGTGAGCGCGTTCGTGAACGCTTCCCACTCGTTCGGGTCGTTGCGCTTTTCCAGCTCGTCGAGATAGGCGCGAAAGCTGTCGAGGCCGAGCGCGCGCAGGCGCCGCGCGAGGCGGCTGTACGCCATGTCGCGCTTGTGGTCGGACAGCGAGATGCCCGCGCGGCGATGGATCAGCGCGCGAATGCGCTCGAAGTCCGCCGAGGTGAACTCGAAGTCGCGGTTCGTTTCGCCCATGCCGGGCGCCGCGCCGCGCGCCGGATCGGCGTCGTGACGCGGGGTTCGCAGCGCTTTCATGCCGACGCTCCTTCGCCGCGCCCGCCCGCTCGCAATGCGTGCGGCGCACGGGCGTCCTGCCTCGCCGCCGTCGCCCGGCGGGCGGCGCGCGAACGATCTTGCCGTTGGGTAGCGCTCATGTGCATTGCCTTGCTCTCGTTGCCTTGCGTTGCTCGTCTTTGCCTGGTGTTTCGGGGTGCCGCGCGATATTGCGGGGTGCTGCCTTGCTGCCGTGGGTTTGAACACGCCGATGCCGCCCGTGCCGCGCGTGCGCTTATTTCCGCGCTTATTTCCGCGCCGGTTCGCGCGCTCGCGGCAACGTCACGGCCGCGTCAGAACGTTTCCCAGTCCGAATCGTCCGAAGCCGAAACGGTGCCGATGCTCGGCTCCGCGCGCGCCGGCGCGAGCTTCGCGGCAGGCTTCGGCGCCGCCTTCGCGGCCGCCGTTTCCACCGCCGCCGCTGCCGTCGATGCCGCCTTCACAGGCGCGCCGCGCTTTGCAGCCGAACCCGCCGCCGAACCTGCCGCCGACATCGACGCCGAACTTGCCACGGTACTTGCCATGGAAGTTGCCACGGAACTTGCCGACCCCGCCGCCTTCGTCGCCGCCGACGCCGACGCCGGCGCCGCGGCAGGCGGCGTCTTGCCGCGACCCAGCACGCCGCCCGTGCGCCAGCGGCCCAGCACGTTCTGCAACTGGCGCGTCTGTTCCTCGAGCGAGGCCGCCGCCGCCGCCGCTTGCTCCACGAGCGCCGCATTCTGCTGCGTGACCGTATCCATCTGCGTAACCGCGCGGTTGACCTGCTCGATGCCGCCCGACTGCTCCTCGCTCGCCGCGCTGATCTCGCCCATGATGTCGGTCACGCGGCGCACGGCCTGAAGGATTTCCTCCATCGTCGTGCCCGCGCGTCCCACCAGTTCCGAGCCGCTTTGCACCTTGTCGGCCGAATTGTTGATGAGTTCCTTGATCTCCTTCGCCGCGCTCGCGCTGCGCTGCGCGAGGCTGCGCACCTCGCCCGCGACCACCGCGAAGCCGCGCCCCTGCTCGCCCGCGCGCGCCGCTTCCACGGCGGCGTTCAACGCGAGAATGTTGGTCTGGAACGCAATGCCCTCGATCACGCTGATGATGTCGACGACCTTCGCCGAACTCGCCGCGATGTCCTGCATCGTATGCACCACCTGGCCCACGACTTCGCCGCCGCGCGTCGCGATATCGGACGCGTTCACGGCAAGCTGGCTCGCCTGGCGCGCGTTTTCGGCGTTCTGGCGCACGGTGCCCGTCAACTGCTCCATGCTCGACGCCGTCTCTTGCAGCGAAGCGGCCTGCTGCTCGGTGCGCTGCGAGAGGTCGGTGTTGCCCATGGCGATCTCGCGCGCGCCCACGTCGATGGAACCCGCGCCCGTATGCACGGCGGCCACGAGCGTGACGAGGCTTTCCTGCATCTGCTTGATGCCGGCGAACAGGCGGCCGATCTCGTTCTTGCTGTAGACCTCCACCGGCTGCGAGAGATCGCCCTGGGCGATGCGCTCGAAGCACGTGACGGCGTCGGCGAGCGGCTGCACGATCAGGCCGCGCAGCGCGAAGCGGATCGCCACGAGCAGCATGAGTGCGATCACGAGCGCCGCGCCGATCAGCACGCGCATGGTGGCGATCTGCGAGCGCGCGCTCGCTTCGCGCGCCTGCGCGCCGTCCTGAAGCTGCTGCGCGAGGGGCGCGGCCACGCTGTCGTAATCGACGAACAACGGGCTGATCCTGGTGTCGGCGACCGCGTGATACGCCGTTTGATCGTTGGCGCGCAGCGCCGCGAATTCGGGCTGCACGCCGTCCTGCAACAAGGTGGCGCGCTTGCCCGCGAGCGCGTCGAGCGTGGCCGCGTCGATGCCGCTCTTTTGCGCGGACTGGAAAGCCTTCCACGCGTCGTTCGACTTGCCGAGCAGTTCGTCGGCGCGATCGAGCGCCTTCTTCGCCTCGTCGGCGCTGCCCGCGGCCGCGAGCGCGCTTGCGCGTTCGAGCGAGACCCGCGAGCGCAGCAGGTACGACGACGCGTCGTTGAGCGTATGCATCGCGACCAGGTCGCCGCGCGCGATGGCGCCGAGCGAATCGCTCGCATTGCCGAGCGCGATTTGCCCGAGCGCGCCGACCACCATGGTCAGCGCCACCAGAATGACCCCGACGACGCTCAGCGTCGTGCGGATCGACCACTTTTGCAGCATCTCAGTGCTCCTGTCCTGTGCGAATGAGCGAGGCGGCGCGGCGCGGTTTTCGCCGATCGCGTTCGCGATCTCCGCGCGCCGGGGTTCTGGCAAGCCAAGGCGGTTGCGCCGCTCTTTTTACCGGCGGCTTTCCGCTCTTCCTCGCGCTGGCCTTTCGGCCCCCCGATAATCTACCGACCTGCGTCAGACCAACGCGTCGATCAGAGCCATTTCCCGGCTCGTCATCAGCTTTTCGATATCCATCAGGATCAGCATGCGGCCGTCCACGGTGCCGAGACCCGTGAGGTACTCGGTCGTGAGCGTCGCGCCGAATTCCGGCGCGGGCATGATCTGGTCCGTCTGGAGCGTGAGCACGTCCGAGACGCCGTCCACCACCATGCCCACGACGCGATGCGCGACGTTGAGAATGATCACGACGGTCTGGTGGTCGTATTCGACGCGGCCCAGATGAAACTTGATGCGCATGTCGACGATCGGCACGATGATGCCGCGCAGATTGATCACGCCCTTGATGAATTCGGGCGCGTTCGCGATGCGCGTCACGCTGTCGTAGCCGCGGATTTCCTGCACCTTGAGAATGTCGATGCCGTACTCTTCCTTGCCGAGCGTGAAGACGAGGAATTCCTGACCGCCTGCGTCGGCCTGCTGCGCGTCGCGGCGTTGCGCGCCGGCAAGCGCGCCCTGCGCGCCGCCGCCTTGAATCGAATGGACTTCTGCCACGTTAGCCCCTGAACGGTTGGGAAATGTTGAGTTGAGTGCGTGCGGTTTTCATGCCGGTCACGCGAATTCGGCGAACGCG
Source organism: Paraburkholderia sp. J41 (assembly GCF_905220235.1). Lineage (NCBI taxonomy): Bacteria > Pseudomonadati > Pseudomonadota > Betaproteobacteria > Burkholderiales > Burkholderiaceae > Paraburkholderia > Paraburkholderia sp. J41. Next base: position 9,735 of record NZ_CAJMZE010000010.1, read on the forward strand.
CTTGCATTCGCGCTCGCGCTCGCGCCTACACCGTGCGCGTTGCGCGACTCGCGGTTGAGCGCGGCCACGTCCACGATCAGCGCGACGCTGCCGTCGCCGAGGATGGTCGCCGCCGAAATGCCGTGTACCTTGCGATAGTTCGTTTCGAGGTTTTTCACCACCACCTGCTGCTGGCCCACGAGTTCGTCGATCAGCATGGCGAAGCGGCGCCCCTCGGTTTCCATGATCGTGACGATGCCCTGCGTCGGGTCCGTGCGCGCGCCTTCCACGTTGAACACCTGATGCAGCGCGACGAGCGGCAGGTATTCGCCGCGCACGCGCACCACGCGGTCGCCGTTGGTGACCGTGTAGATGTCTTCGTGACGCGGTTGCAGCGACTCCATCACGAAGTTCAGCGGCAGGATGAAGATCTCGCTGCCCACCTTCACCGACATGCCGTCGAGAATCGCCAGCGTGAGCGGCAGCACGATGCGCGTCGTGGTGCCCTTGCCCGCGTGCGAGGTGATCTCCACGTGGCCGCCCATCGCCTGGATGTTGCGCTTGACCACGTCCATGCCCACGCCGCGGCCGGACACGTCCGTGACCTGCTCGGCGGTCGAGAAGCCCGGCATGAAGATGAGGTTCCACACTTCGTCGTCGCTCATCGACTCGCTGACCTGCATGCCCTGCTTCATCGCCTTCGCGAGAATCTTGTCGCGGCGCAGGCCGGCGCCGTCGTCGCTCACCTCGATCACGATGTTGCCGCCGTGATGCGCGGCGGAAAGCACGAGCTGGCCCGTGCCGTCCTTGCCCGCGGCGCGGCGCGCTTCCACGGTTTCGATGCCGTGGTCGAGCGAGTTGCGCACGAGGTGCGTGAGCGGGTCGATGATGCGCTCGATGAGGCTCTTGTCGAGTTCGGTCGCCTGACCGAAGGTGACAAGCTCGACTTCCTTCCCGAGCTTCGCCGCCAGATCGCGCACGAGACGCGGGAAGCGGCTGAAAACGTAATCCATCGGCATCATGCGGATCGACATCACCGCTTCCTGGAGATCGCGCGCGTTGCGCTCGAGCTGCGCCATGCCGTTGAAGAGGCGATCGTGCAGCGCCGGATCGAACGTGCTGGACGTTTCCGCGAGCATCGCCTGCGTGATGACGAGTTCGCCCACCAGGTTGATGAGCTGGTCGACCTTCTCCACGCCCACGCGAATCGAGCTGCCTTCCGCCGACGTGGCGGCGGCGGCCGGACGCGCCTTGCGTTCGTGGTCGTTGTGCGCGGCGGCGGCCGGGCTCGCAGCGCTCGCCGGCGCGGCCGCTTGCGGCGGCGGCGCGGGCATGGCCGGCGCGGGTGCGGCGGCCACGGGCGCGGCAACGGCCACGGCGGCGGCGGGCGCGGCCATGGGCGCGGCGGGCTCCGGCGCGAGCGCGGCGGCGGCCGGCTGCGCGTCGCCTTGCGGGGCGGCGCCGCGGCCGATCGAAATCTGGCTTTCGTCGATCACGAAGCAGCAGACGGCGATGATGTCGTCGGACGGCACGTCGGTTTCGAGCCACATCGTCAGGTCGTCGCCGGTCTTGACCTGACCGATGATGCGGCCGAGATTGCCCAGTTCTTCGACGAGCAGTTCCTGATCCTTGGCATCGACGGCGCGCAGCGTGATGCGCAGATGGGGGCCTTCGGCCGCCGCGCCGCCAGCCGCGGCCGGCGCTTCGGCGCCGCCGCTCGCGGCCTCGATCGCTTCGTTCACGACGTGCTCGGGCGCGCCGCCCGTTGCCGGTGCGGGCGCGGGCGCGGCGCCGAGCGTGCTATACGCCTCGAACGCGGCTTCGAGGTCTTCCTCGGAGTCGGGGCCTGCGGACGCGGGCGGCGCGGCGAAAGCCGGCTCGGCAACCGGCGCCGCCGCAACCGGAGCGGCGGGGGCGGCCGAAGCGGCTTCGGGCGCGGGCATGCCGAGGCTTTCCGCGTACAGGCGCTCGAGCTTGCCGCGCACGGCGGCCGCCGCTTGCGCGTCGGGTTCGGCGCTGGCGCGATACGCCGCAAGCTGATCCGACAGCACGTCCTTGGTTTCGAGGAACGTGTCGATCATGTCCTTGCGCAGCACCAGCTCGTTGTTGCGAGCGCGATCGAGCAGCGATTCGAGAATGTGCGTGGTTTCGGTGAGCGCCGTGAAGCCGAACGTGGCCGCGCCGCCCTTGATCGAGTGGGCCGCGCGGAAGATCGCCGCCAGATCCTCGGGATCGGGACGGCCGACGTCCAGGTTCAGGAGAAGCTGCTCCATCTGCGCGAGCAGCTCGTCCGCCTCGTCGAAGAACGTCTGATAGAACTGAGTGATGTCGAGAGTCATTGCTCTTTCACCGCGATAAATACCGGTTTGCTGTTCGGGAACGACGCGCCGCGCCTCATGGGTTGGCCTCGCCGAGCGCGCTCGCCAGATCGACGAGCAGTTCGGGGTCGACCGGCTTTTCGATCCAGCCGGTCGCGCCTGCGTCGCGCACGGCTGCCTTGAAGCCTTCGTCCGACTCCGTGGTCAGCACGAGAATGGGCGTTTCGAGGTACGAAGGATTCGCCCGCAACTGCTTGATGAGGTCGAGTCCGCCCATGCGCGGCATGTACAGGTCCGTGAGCACGAGGTCGAAGCGCTGGGCGAGCGCATGCTCCAGCCCTTCGTCGCCGTCGCACGCCACCGTCACGTCGTAGCCTGCCGAGCCGAGCGCCGCACGCAGGATCTCCCGCATGGACACCGAATCGTCGATCGCCAGAATGTGTCTGATCATCCGTTCCTCGTTGTCATTGCGCCGATGCCGCCGGCTTCGGCCCGAACGGCGCGATCTCCTGCGCCGCCCCGCCGCTGGGCGCCGCGCCCAGCTTCGGCGCGATCTCCACGGCCGCCGGCGACGCCTTGCCCGGAATCAGGTCGGGCGCGAGCGGGGGCAGGTTCTTGCCCGAGCCCGCCGCGTCGTCGGAAAGCGTGGTGGTGGTCGAGTCGTCGTGCATCATCGCGTCCTCGGACTTCTTGTTGAGCACGATGATGCTGATGCGGCGGTTCTCCGGGTCGAGCGGATCGGCCTTGTTCAGATTCTGCGTGGACGCAAGCCCGAGCACGCGCAACACCTTCGCTTCGTCCATGCCGCCCGCGACCAGCTCGCGGCGCGAGGCGTTCGCGCGGTCGGCGGAAAGCTCCCAGTTGCTGTAGCCCTTCTCGCCGCCCGCGTACGGCACGGCGTCGGTGTGGCCCTGCACCACGATGCGGTTGGGCACGTCGTTGAGCGTCTTGCCGATCGCACGGAGAATGTCGCGCATGTACGGCTCCACCACGTCGCGCGCGGTCGCGAACATCGGGCGCTTCTGCGAGTCGACGATCTCGATGCGCAAGCCCTGCAACGTCGAGTCGATGCGAATCTGCTGCTTGAACTGGCGCAGCGTGGGGTTCGCCTCGATGGCGGCCATCAGCTTCACCTGAAGATCGTGCAGGCGCACCTGCTCCTTGCGTTCGAGCGAGCCTTGCAACTGCTTGTTGGCGTCGTCGTCGTCGTGCGTCGAAGTCTGGCGCTCCGAGCGCTCGTTCTGGCCGTTGCTGCGGCGCGTGATGCCTTGATCCTGCGACGAGATATCGCGTCCGCCGCCCCTCACGATGCTGGAGTCTTCCGCGCTGCGGTCGCCGCCCCAGAGCGTGATCTTGAGCGGCTGGTTGAAGTAGTCGGCAATGCCGCGCAACTGCGCCGTCGACGCCGACGACAGCAGCCACATCAGCAGGAAGAACGCCATCATCGCGGTCATGAAGTCCGCGTAGGCGAGCTTCCATGCGCCGCCGTGGTGGCCGCCCTTCTTCGGTGCGGCGCGCTTGACGACGATCGCGCGGTCCTTGTTGTTGCTCATCGTGCCGTCCTTACTTCGCCTTCACGCGGCGCACGTGCTCTTCAAGCTCGGTGAACGAGGGGCGCTCGGTCGAAAACAGCACCTTGCGGCCGAACTCCACGGCAATCGCGGGCGCGTAGCCGTTCAGGCTCGCGAGGATCGTCACCTTGATGCACTGGAACATCTTGGTCGACTCGGTCACGCGCTGCTCGGCGAGCGAGGCGAGCGGGCCGATCAGGCCATACGAAAGCAGAATGCCGAGGAAGGTGCCGACGAGCGCCTGCGCGATCATCTCGCCGAGCACCGCGGGCGGCTTGTCGGCGGACGCCATGGTGTGAACCACGCCCATCACGGCCGCCACGATGCCGAACGCGGGCATGGCGTCGCCGACCTTCGAAAGCGCGTGCGCGGGCGCTTCGCCTTCGGAGTGGTGCGTTTCGATTTCCTCGTCCATGAGGCTTTCGATCTCGAAGGCGTTCATGTTGCCGCCCACCATCAGGCGCAGATAGTCGGTGAGAAATTCGACGATGTGATGGTCGGCCAGGATCTTCGGGTATTGCGTGAAGATCGGGCTTTTCGACGGATCGTCGATATCGGCTTCGAGCGTGAGCGTGCCTTCCTTGCGCGCCTTCGCGAGCAGGACGTAGAGCAGCGCGAGCAGCTCCATGTACACGTCCTTGCTGTACTTCGAGCCCTTGAACAGCGCCGGCAGCACGCGCAGCGTGGCCTTGATCGTCTTCATGCCGTTGCCGAGGATGAATGCGCCGAGGCCCGCCCCGGCGATCATCAGCACTTCGACCGGCTGCAAGAGCGCGGCAAGGTGGCCGCCCTCCATGGCATAGCCGCCGAAGACGCACGCGATCGTCACGAGAGTTCCAACGATAATCAGCACAGACGGGTCCTCACTGGAAAAAATGCGCCGCGAACCGCCGTCGGCCCGCGCCCTTAGCTGGGTTTACGGCATCGCCGCGAAAAACTTTGAGCGTGTGCGCCGAGCGCGGCGGGCGGGGTTTGCCCGTAGGGGTTGCCGTGAAGAGGGAAATTGGGGATGGAGCGAGCGGACGGCGCGGCGAGCGCGACGACGGCGCGCGGCGTGCCCCGGCGAGAGCGGGCGCGGCAACAGCGCGTGACGCGACGCGGGCCGGAGCGCGCGGCGCTCCTGTGGCGTTCGCGGCTCTCGCGGTGCTCGTGCGGCAATGCGCCGCCTTCGCGCGCCGCGCCGCATCTTCCCGGCATCGCTGCTCCTATTTCGCTATACCTTCGGCGCTTCTTTGCCGCTTCTTTGCCGCTTCATTGCCGCCTTCGTTGCTGCTTTATTACCGCTTCATTGCCGCATCCCGACCTCGCTTCGCCGCGCCCGGCAACGCATGGCGGGGCACTCAGGCCACGGCGTGCGCCGCCTGAACCGCCAGCGCCGCGCGTCGCGTGCGGCCCGCGCGCGACGGCGGCTGGCAGAGCCCGCAGACATACGCATGCCGCGGATCGTGCGCGTGCGCGACGAAATGGCCGCGGCAGCGCGTACACGGCGTCATCTGCAACAGGTTCGAGCCGAAATAGCGCACGAGCGTCCACGCGCGCGTGAGCGAGAGCGCGGCCGGTTCGTCCTGAATCCGGCACTGTTCCAGATAAAGGCGGTAACTCTTCGCGATCGCCTGCACCGGCTCGCAGCGCGCCTCGCGCCGCATGAAGAGAAACGTGTTGTAGAACAGCGAAGCGTGGACGTTGGGCTGCCACATCATGAACCAGTCGGTCGAAAACGGCAGCATGCCCTTGGGCGGCGACTCGCCCCTCACTTCCTTGTAGAGCCGCACGAGCCGCTCGCGGGAGAGCGAGGTTTCCGCCTCCAGCAATTGCAGGCGCGCGCCCAGTTCGATCAGCTCGATCGCGAGCGCGATCTCCTTGACCTCCTGCACCACACTTTTGGTCGCCATGGATCGTCGACGGATTCCCGATGAAAGTGCGACGAATCGCGAAACGCGATGAACGGGCCGCGCGGCGCATGGCAGCTTGGCGCGCGCGACGCCGTGCGCGAGCGCGGGACCGCGCGATGCCTGAGCGATGCCGCGACAGCGCCGATGTGCGCGCGCCGGCGCTTTTGCGCCGGTTTTGCGCCGGTTTTACGCCGGTTTGCGCCGAATTTCGCGCCGAACCCGGGCCGCCTCGCCGCACTGCGCGAAGGGTGCCCGCTTCGTGCGTTCAGCCGATCTGCTCGACGTCCTGGCTCGCCATGAGAATCGCCGAGTGCGTCTGCACGGACTTGCCCTTGTCGGCGAGCGCGCTGAGGATCGCGTGATCGTCGAAGCGGAAGCGGCAGAGCAACTGGTTCGATGCGGCCAGACGCACCGTCTGCGCGAACGAAAGGTTCGCGATCACTTCGGCGATCTGCTCGGAGATGCCCATGCGGAACATGCCCGTCGGCTTGTCCTCGCGCAACAGACGTTGCGCGAGCAACAGATACGACAGGTTCACTTCCTTGATCTCACTGAGCATGTCGCTGTGTATCTTCGCGCTCATGGATTCCCCCGAATCTGAAACTACGTGGCTGGTCAGGCCGCTTGCGGAAAACGTTTGCTCGCTCGATCGCGGCCCAAGGGCAGCCGAACGGCTCGGTTATGGTCGTGATGCCATTTTGGACGGGGCGCGAACAATTGAAAATTGGCGGGACGCCGCGACGCGTTGCGAGAAAAACTTTCGCATGCGTGTAGGAATTTTTCTGACAAGAACGCGGGAAGGGAGGCGGGAGGGGCGATGCGCGATGTCGAGCGCATACGAACAATCGTCTGTAGATTATAGGCTTTTTATAAATTGCGACATTGCGCCGCACACACGCAAGCCGCCGGGATGCGACCCGGGCACGCTGTTTGCGAATGCCGCGCGCACCCTGCGTCACGGTTTGCAATGGCCGCTTACCGTCGCTGTATCCCGCTGTAACAACATTAAGCGTTTGAAAAACCGCTCCGTCTGGCGCGATGAAGTCGCCATAATCGGTCTCAGGGATTACCCGAAACCGCTGAAAACCGCCGTATCCGCCGCAGTCGCCGCGCCATGCCGCTCATGTCGTCGCAATCCAGCGGCCTTTGCCAAGGAGATCATTCCATGCGAATCGCACAAATTGCGCCCCTCTATGAAGCCGTCCCGCCGAAGCTCTACGGCGGCACCGAGCGCGTCGTGTCCTATCTGACCGAGGCGCTGGTCGAGCAAGGCCACGAGGTGACGCTGTTCGCCAGCGGCGATTCGGTCACCTCGGCGAAGCTCGAAGCGGCGTGGCCGCGCGCGCTGCGGCTCGACCCGACCGTGCGCGACGCGCTCGCGCCGCACATCGTGCTGCTCGAGCGCGTGCGCCAGATGGCGCACCAGTTCGACGTGCTGCATTTTCACCTCGACTATCTGCCGTTCCCGCTGTTCTCGCAGATGGACACGCCGTTCGTCACCACGCTGCACGGCCGTCTCGACTTGCCCGAGTTGCAGCCGGTGTTCGAGACCTTCCAGGACGCGCCCGTCATCTCGATTTCCGATTCGCAGCGCCAGCCGCTGCCGCAGGCCGCGTGGCAGAACACCATCTACCACGGTCTGCCGAAGGATCTGCTCACGCCGCAAACGGGCAAGAAGCCCGAATATCTGGCGTTTCTCGGCCGCATCTGCCCGGAAAAGCGCGTGGACACGGCCATTCGCATCGCCGCGCTCTCGGGCCTGCCGCTGAAGATTGCCGCGAAGGTCGACAAGGTCGACCAGGAATATTTCAAGACCGAAATCGAGCCGCTGCTTTCGCAGGCCAACGTGGAGTTCATCGGCGAAATCAACGAGGCCCAGAAGCCCGAATTTCTCTCGGGCGCCAAGGCGCTGCTGTTCCCGATCGACTGGTCGGAGCCGTTCGGCCTCGTGATGATCGAGTCGATGGCGTGCGGCACGCCGGTGATCGCGTTCAACCGCGGCTCGGTGCCGGAAGTGATCGACCCCGGCGTGACGGGCTTTATCTGCGAGGACGCGCAGGGTGCCGTGGCGGCGCTCCAGAACATCGACACACTTTCGCGCGAAGCGATTCGTGCCCAGTTCGAGCGCCGTTTCACGTCGCACATCATGGCGCAGAATTATGTGGACACTTATACGGCGCTCATCGAAGCGGCGCAGCGCCCGGTTTTGCGCCGCGTGGCCGCCGGTTGACCGGCCGCGGCTCGCTCCGATCGGCTTCGCTCGGCTTCGATTGACTTCGTTCCGCCGCGATTCGCTGTAATTCGTTCCGATTGGCGTTCCGGGCGTGCTGCGCCCGGAAATTTGCGCATGACTTTCGAGATAAATGCTGAAGAACGGGCGAATTACGGCGGCCGGTAGCCACGTGAATCGTTTGCGTCGCCCGAAAAAAGCGAATTAGCCGCTTTCGCGCGAAAGGCAAAAAAAGCCGCATGCTACATGCGGCTTTTTTACTGGATAACCGCCAACGCCCGAATGGACGGATTGCGGCCCGGCGCGACTTCAACCAATCAGGTAGCGCTCGCGGTTCTTGCCCGCGATCCATTTCGGCGGCTTGCCGCGCCCGCTCCATGTCGCACCCGTTTTCGGGTCCTGATAGCGCGGCGGCAGCGGCGCCTTCTTCGGCGGGCGGCCACGGCGCGCGGCTTCGGCAAAACCGAGATCCTGCGCGGAAAGGCCGTATTCGGCGATTTTTTCCTTGATCATGGCGATCACGTCGGAAATTTCCGTGCGCCGCGCCTCCTCGGCCTGCGCCTGGAGCCGTGCGATCTGCGCTTTGAGTTCTGAATATTGCGACATTGCTTTCTCCCCTCTCCCATCTTCATGAAACGCGGTTGGATCGGAGATTAGACGTAATTAACGGAATTCGCAATTGCTATTAATACCGTTTTATCAAATCATTTCTTAATTAACGATGGAAACCGCACCGTCGAATTCGACTTACATCCATCGCAATAATGCGGTCTATTACGCCGGAATTGACAATCCTTGACAGCGCTTCAAATCGCGACTGCCTAGAATCAGTCATTTCCGGTGCCCGTGCTTACGCGGCGCCTTCAAATTTGACTTTCGAGGTGTCTGCAATGCACTTATCCAAACGACTCGCCGCCGAACTCGTCGGCACTTTCTGGCTCGTGCTAGGCGGCTGCGGAAGCGCCGTGCTCGCGGCGAATTTCGCGGGCCCGGTTCACGGTCTCGGCATCGGCTTCGTGGGCGTTTCGTTCGCGTTCGGCCTGACCGTGCTGACCATGGCCTATGCGATCGGCCATATTTCGGGCTGCCATCTGAACCCGGCGGTGAGCGTCGGCCTGACGGTGGCGGGCCGCTTTCCGGCGCGCGACCTCGTGCCGTACATCGTCGCGCAGGTCGTGGGCGCCGTGATCGGCGCGTTCGTGCTCTCGCAGATCGCGACGGGCAAGCCGGGCTTCGATCTCGTCGCGAGCGGCTTCGCGACCAACGGCTACGGCGAGCAGTCGCCGGGCCACTACACGATGGGCGCGGCCTTCGTCTGCGAGGTCGTCATGACCGCGTTCTTCCTGTTCGTGATCCTCGGCGCCACCGACAAGCGCGCGCCCGCCGGTTTCGCGCCCATCGCGATCGGCCTGTGCCTCACGCTCATTCACCTGATCTCGATTCCGGTCACCAACACGTCGGTCAACCCGGCGCGCTCGACCGGCCCGGCGCTGTTCGTGGGCGGCGAAGCCATCTCGCAACTGTGGCTGTTCTGGGTCGCGCCGATCGTCGGCGCCGTGATCGCCGGCATCGTGTACCCGGCGGTGGCGGGGCGCCGCGAAGCCGTCGCGGCCGTGACGGTGCGCGAAACGGCCTAAGCGCCTGATTTCGCATCGGCAGGAAACTACGGGCGCTTCGGCGCCCGTTGTGTTTTCTGGCGAGCTTTACGGTAATGCGGCGCGCCGCTTTTTCGATTCGTTGCGCAATGGCGCGTGGTTCAACGCTGTGCTTGGGTTTTGCGCTTGGGTTTTGCGCTTGGGTTTTGCGCTTGGGTTCTGTGCCCGGGTCCTGTGCTTGAGTCCCATGCTCGAACGCCGCGCTTTAATTGCGCACTTCACTCCCGCGTTCGAATTCCGCCACTGAACGCCGTGGCTCAAACCGGGATTCAACGCGGCGCTTGATGGCATGCCCATGCGGACAAGGGGGCGGCCGGCGCGCTGCTAGAATCGATCGATTCGCCGCCCGGTCCCGCCGCCAGTCAGCCCGTCGATACACACCGCCATGCACCCACGCCTCATGCCCGTCTCCCTTGCCCGCCCGGCCGCGAAAGTGGCCGCATGCATGAGTGCGCTCGTGTGCCTCGGAGCGCCGCTCGCGCACGCCGCGGATTCCACCGATGCCAATGCTGCCGCGCTCGCCGCGCAGACGTCGCGCGACACGGAAACGCTCGTTTTCGTGAGACACGGCGAAAAGCCGCCCGAAGGACTCGGCCAGCTTAATTGCAAGGGACTCAACCGCGCGCTCGCGCTGCCGGCCGTGATCGCGGCGAAGTACGGCAAGCCCGCGGCGATCTACGCGCCCGACCCCGGCGAGCGGAAAAAAGACAACGGCCATTCGTACTATTACGTGCGACCGCTCGCGACCGTCGAGCCGACTGCCATCCAGTTCGGCATGCCGATCGAAACGCCCTACGGACACTCGCAGATCGACGCGCTGGAAGGCACGCTCGTCGACAGGAAATGGCGCGGACGCACGGTGCTGATCGCGTGGGAACATCGCGAAATCGAGGCGTTCGTGCGGCGCATCGTTGCCGCGCACGGCGGCACTGCGAGCGACGTGCCGCGCTGGGAAAGCGCGGACTTCGACAGCGTGTACGTGGTGCGCGTCGACTGGAGCGGCAACACGCCCGTCATGCGGTTCGCGCACGAGCACGAAGGACTCGACGGACGCGCCGACGATTGCCCTTGCGCCCAATTGCCCGCCGCGCAGTGAGGCGGCGTGCGCTGTGTTCCAAGTTGTCCTCTCAGTTGCCCCAATCAATTACGCTCCGGTTGCCCTATCAATCACGCTCCCGGTTGCGTATGAGCGCGCACCCGAATTGGCGCTTTGAGCCGCACGCCCAGCTTCGCACTGATTGGCACTGATTGGCACTGATTGGCGCTCGCCCCGCGCCTGAATCACGTCGATCGCAGCCAATCGCCGCTGACCGACGGACGCAGCTTCGTTCAGGAAGCGAGTTCGTCCTTCAGCGAAAACAGCTTGCGCAGATGATGCGCGACACCCGCCTCGAAGTTATTGCCGATGCGCGGCACCGTGGGCAGCCGTTTGATGAGATCGGGATTTGCGTTGTTCATCATGAACGGATGACCCGCCGTTTCGAGCAGATCGATGTCGTTCATGTTGTCGCCGAATGCGATGCAGCCCGACGCGTCCAGGCCGAGCCGGTCGAGCACGACGCGCAGCGCGCGGCCTTTCGACACGCCGGCCACCATCACTTCGAGACAATCGGGCAGCGAGTAGGTGACATAGAGCGCGTCGCCGAATTCGCGTGCGAGATTCCGAGCGACGTGCGCGAGGTCGGCAGGGTCGCCGATGTAAAGCGCCTTCGCGATGCCGGCGCCTGCGTGGTCGCGCAACGTCGTGACGCGGTACTCGAAGCCGGAATCCTGGTGGTAAGCAAGCAGTTCGGGCGCGTGGCGGTCGATAAGCCAGGCGTCGTCGGTGTAGATGCTCACGATCACGCGGCCGTGCTCGCCCACGGTTTGCGGCGAGACGAGACGCTCGACCACGGGCGCGGGCAGGTTGCTCGCGTGGATCTGCGTGTCGTCGGGTGCATGCACGCGCGCGCCGTTCGCCGTGATCAGATACGGGCGAATGCCGAGCACGTTGCGGATGCCGGCCACGTCGCAATAATGGCGGCCGGTGGCAATGACGAACGGCAGCCCTTGGGCTTCGAGCGCGCCCAGCGTGGCGACGGTGAACGGGTCGACCTGATGGTCGCTGTTGAGCAGCGTTCCGTCGAGATCGGTTGCAATGACCTTGTACATGGCACTATCGAGCGGCTAACGAGAAACCAGCCATCCTAGCATTGACGGGCAAGCACCGCCCTTGACGCACCTCGCGCGCCGCGTCGAACGCGAGCCGCGCCGCGAGCCTGAACCGCACCGAAACTACGCGCCCGCGACTTGCCAGCGACGCGCAACCGCGCGGCTTTCAAGCAAGCGGCTTCGCCCTGCCGCGCTCAACCGAGCCGCTTTAGCCCGGCGACTTTCAACCGGGCGACTTTCAACCGGGCGACGATCAACCCGGCGACGATCGACCGGCGACGACCGGCGACGATCAACCGGCGACGATCAACCGGCGACTTTCAACCGGGTGAGTTTCAACCGGGCGACGATCGACCGGGCGACGATCGACCGGGTGACGATCAACCCGCCGCGAGCCGCGCCGCTTCCTGCTGCGCAAGCCGCAACGCGCCGCTCGTGGAATCCGCAAGCGGTGCGCGCAGGCGCTCGCGCTGCGCCGGCGGAATCCACTCGCGCAAGGGCTGGCCAAGTCCGCCCGCGAGAGCGACCGGCAGCGCCGCCTGCGGGTCGAGCGCCACGATGAATTTGCCGATGGCTTCGCCCGCCTCGCCAAGCAGCTTCGCGACGAACGGATGCCCGCGATGCGCGAGCACCACCGGCGCGAGACTCGCGTAAGCCGTTTGATTGGCCGCGCATTGCCAGACGATGAGACTTTCGCGGTCGGTCGCGCCGACGTGGGCAAGCAGCGCCTGCGCGAACGCGTCCATCGCCACGCGCCCGTCGAGCGCCTGCTGCGCCCAGACGATCGCACGCAGGCCAAACCACGCGCCGCTCGCTTCGTCGCCGGACGGAAAGCCGAAGCCGCCTGCAATGCGGCACTCGCCGCTCTCGGACAGCGCCGCCGCGATGCTGCCGGTGCCCAGCGCGACCACCACGCCCGGCGCGCCGCCGTGCGCGCCCAGCAGCGACGTGTAGACGTCGCTTTCCACGGCCAGCGCCGCGACGCCCGGTGCGGCCGCGAGAAACGGCCCGAGCCAGGCGGGGTTGTTCACGCCCGCGAGCCCGCAGCCGAGTATGCATTGCGACCAGTCGAACGGCACGCCCGCCTCGGCGAAAACCGCACGGCACCCCGCCTCGATCGATTGCCACGCGCGCTCGATGCCGAGCCCGAGCCCCGACGGGCCCGCCGTGGCGCGAGCCAGTTCGACGCCGTGGATGTCGCCGAGCGCGACGCGCGTGCCGGTGCCGCCGCCGTCCACGCCAACCAGCCAGGAATAGTTCTGCATGATGTTTGCCGCGCCTCGCGCGAAAAAGAGATGTCGAAAATCGTGTCGTGCCGCAGAGACTAACGGCTTGACCTCAATCGCACAATTAGCCGGATGGCCAGGGTGTTCTCGCGATCGCGATCCGTTATTCTTGCGGGGCCGCAATGGCGGCTCGCAAGGAGAATTCATCGTGACACACCGCTGTAACTGGGCGACGACCGAAGCGCTCGCGCATTACCACGATACCGAGTGGGGCGTCCCCTCGCGCGACGACCAGCACCTCTTCGAAATGCTCGTGCTCGAAGGGGCGCAGGCCGGCCTTTCGTGGTCGACAATCCTCAACAAGCGCGAAGGCTACCGGCGTGCATTCGCGGGTTTCGACGTCGCCAAGGTCGCGCGCTTCACGCCCAAACGCGTCGAAACGCTAATGGAAGACGCGTCCATCGTGCGCAATCGAGCGAAGATCGAATCGGCCATCCTCAACGCGCGCGCGGTTCAGCAGATTCAGGCCGAGCACGGCTCGCTCGCCAACTTCGTCTGGTCGTTCGTGAACGACACGCCGCTCCAGAACGACCTGGCTTCGTACCGCGACGCGCCCGCCTCGACGGAAGTCTCGGACGCGCTCAGCAAGGCGCTCAAGAAGTACGGGTGCAAGTTCGTCGGCACGACCATCTGCTACGCGTTCATGCAAGCCGTGGGCATGGTCAACGACCACGAGCGCGACTGCATGTGCCGCGCGGCGTGCGTCGCTCGCGCCACGGGGCACGGCAAGAAGCCGGGCAAAAAGCAGCCGGCGTGATGATAGGCGCGGCGGATTTCGTCAGCGTAAAAACGGCGGCAATTAGGCGATTGCTGCGTTTGGGCAACACCTCGCCGGCTCGGCGCCCGAAGTTGGGGAAAATCCCGAGCCGTCGTCTCGGTCGGTCGAAAACTCAAGCGCATCAAAGGGTTGCGCGACGCTCCGCGCACCGCTCGACCGCGCACGAAGCCGGTTTTCGATTCGCCATCGTGCGCAGCGCCACGTTTTTCTTTCGGCGCGCCGTTATAACGAAAGTGGATGCAGCGCGTCAGGGGACAGGTTCAGATGTCGGCCGGGAGGCCGGCGGCGCCGCATTCGAGGCGAATTAACCGCTGTGCCCGCCATCGGGGGACAGGGGGCTGAAATGAAAAACGTCCACTTCCTGACGCATCAGGAAATCTTCGACCGCGCCGTGGCGCATCTCGGCGGCCAAGGGCGCGCGTCGCTGCTTCCACGCGGCGGCGGCGCCTATCGGGGCGGCGGCTGCGGCGTCAACAGCCACGGCAACTACGGCGGCTGCCCGGTCGGCAGCCTGATCCGCCCACGAGACTATGTGAGCGCGATGGAGGGCATTCCCGTGCGCTTCGTCGGCCGCGAGGCCAGCGAGGTGCCGCTCTATATGGATGTCGGCGTGGCCGCGCTGAAGAAGGCGCTCTTGCGCGCGCACGTCAACATTTACGATCCAACCACGGTGAGCCTGCTTAGTTGCCTTCAGAACGTACACGACGTGTTCGGCGTGTGGGAATGGCGGGAGCGGCTTTGCTCGATCGCGGCGCAATTCGGACTATCGCCCGGGCACATCAGGGACGCGGCTTAGCGCGCCGGGCGGCTGCGTAAAAGCCGCCGCAAACTCCAACCCAGACGCAGACGTCAAACGCAATCGCCAATCGCCAAACGCAAACGGCGGCGCAGCTTCTTGCGAAGCATGCGCCGCCGTCTGGCGGATTTCTGAAAAAACTCTTAGTGGAGCTTCTTCGGCAGCATCTGGCTGCGCAGGCGCTTGTGCAGGCGCTTAACAGCAGCGGCCTTCTTGCGCTTGCGAACGGCCGTCGGCTTTTCGTAGGACTGGCGCTCACGCAGTTCGGCGATCAGGCCGTTCTTTTCGATTGCGCGGCGGAAGCGGCGGATTGCCACTTCGAACGGCTCGTTTTCTTTCAGAAGAATCGTCGTCATGTATTACCTGGTTCAATTTGCGTTTCAATGGCGCGAGCGTGGAATCGCTCACGCACCGGCCCTCCGGTCGTTCGCCGCGTGGGGGCGTAACGAGAGGCAAGGCGGCCACGGAGGCCGGAAAAGAGAATAGGGGGTTCACAGCGGAACGCGGCCAGGCTCACCTTGCAGCAAAACGCGCCTGACCGCCGGTTTGCGGCCGCCAACAGTAACGAACACGGCAACAAAACAGGCAAAGATCTCAATTCACTCTCAATGATATCAGGAAAGATTCCGCCTGACCAGGCTTTGTTGATGCACTTCAATGACTTGCACGAAGCGCCGCACACGTTCCCCAATGCGCGCCGCCCGTCCCGCGTCTCCTTCCCCCTTTCGTCCCGCATTTCGTCCCGCATTTCGTCAAGTCATCCGTCCGGCGATCAGAAATCGCGCAAAGCCGCGCCTGGCGGCATTCGGCGCCCGGCGCGGCCTGAGCGGCGCATCAGGCGCTGGCGTCGTTGAGCGCCTGAATATCGGCGGGATCGAGCTTCAGGCGCACGGCCGCCGCGAGGCTTTCGAGCTGATCGAGCGAAGTTGCGCTCGCGATCGGCGCCGTGATGCTCGGACGCGCGATCAGCCACGCGAGCGCCACCGCCGCGAGCGTGCTGCCGTGGCGCTCCGCCACGAAATCGAGCGCCGCCAGAATGCGGATGCCGCGATGGTCGAGATACTTTTCCACGCGCGAGCCGCGCGCGCTCTTGCTCAAGTCCTCGCGCGAACGGTACTTGCCCGACAAGAAGCCGCTCGCGAGGCTGTAATAGGGCACGACCGCGAGCTTCTGTGCGAGCGCCACGGGCTCGATGTCGGCTTCGTAGTGCGCGCGGTCGTACAGGTTGTATTCAGGCTGAACGATCTGATACGCGGGCAGGCCGGATTGCTTCGCCACGGCCAGCGCCTCCTCGATGCGCGCGCCGGTATAGTTCGACGCGCCGATCACGCGTACCTTGCCCGCCTCGATGAGCCGCTGGTACGCGCCCAGCGTTTCCTCCAGCGGCACGCTCTGGTCGTCCTCGTGCGAGAAGTAGACGTCGATGTAATCGGTTTGCAGGCGGCGCAGCGAATCCTCCACGGCGGCGGCGATGTTCGCGGCCGACAGCCCGCGCCGGCGCGCGTCCTTCGCGACCTTGGTCGCGATCACCACCTTGTCGCGCTTGCCGCTTTTCGCGAGCCATTTGCCGATGATCGTCTCCGACTCGCCGCCCTGGTTGCCGGGCACCCACGCCGAATAAACGTCGGCGGTGTCGATGAAATCGAGGCCGGCGTCGGTGAAGGCGTCGAGGATCGAGAACGAGGTGGCTTCGTCGGCCGTCCAGCCGAAAACGTTTCCGCCGAACATGAGCGGGGCGACCTGCAAGGCGGAAGTGCCGATCCTGCGTTGTTCCATGATGACTCCGTGAAATGGGCGAAATCGTCCGCGATGGTCCGCGATCTCCGCGCAATCTCCGCAAGATCGCCGCGACGGCGTCGTGACAGCGGCGAGCGGCACGCGCCGCGAATCCGGCTGCCGCGACCTCGCGAATCCTGGCTCCCGGGCTCGAAAAGCGGGACTGTTGAGCATACGCCGGCGCGCCGGACGTTGCAGCCGCGACGCCACGCGCGCCTCGGCGAACGCGCCGCAGCAAGAAGCGGTAACGCCTCGTAAGCGGTTCGCATCGACATGCCGGGCCTTCCGGACAGCCTGAAATCCCCGCCAACCCGCGTAAATCCGTGCGTCAGGCGCGGCGGGCGCGAATGCGCCGGACCTTGCGCGAAACGGGGCGCAATAGTTTGTGCAAGAACTCTCAAGTTTTTTTCAGGCCCGCCGTCAACCTTCACTGAGGCGGCCAGCAATGAACGATGTGCTTCCGCCGTTTTCAACGTGGCCAGGATTCAAAGACTCTAGCCTCTACGGAGAATTCCATGCTTAGCATCAACAGTAATATTTCGTCGCTCGTCGCCCAGGAAAATCTGAGCGGCTCGGGTAGCGCGCTTTCGCAGGCCATCACGCGCCTGTCGTCGGGCAAGCGCATCAACAGCGCGGCAGACGACGCAGCCGGTCTCGCGATCTCGACGACCCTGCAAACGGCGATCAACGGCCTCACGCAAGGCGTGTCGAACGCGAACGACGGCGTTTCGATGGTCCAGACGGCTAGCACGGGTCTGAGCCAGATCACGCAAAGCTTGCAAACCATTCGCCAGCTCGCCAACGAAGCCGCGGGCGGCTCGCTCTCCTCGAGCAACCAGGCAGCGCTGCAACAGGAAGTGTCGCAGCAGATCGCCGAAGTGAACCGTCTCGCGTCGCAAACGACGTACAACGGCATCAACCTGCTGAACGGCACGGCCGGCAACATCTCGGTTCAAGTCGGCTCGAACGTCGGCCAAACCATCTCGATCAACCTGAGCCAGGGCGTTTCGGCGGCTTCGCTCGGCAGCGGCCCGGTCCAGGCCGGCAACACGCTCGGCACGATCACGGGCCTCGACCTGAACTCGAACGGCACGGTCAACACGACGGCCAACGCCGCCGCGATCACCTCGATCAACGTGCTGGCCGACGGTCACGGCGGCTTCACGTACACCGACCAGAACAACCAGGTTCTCTCGAGCGCGGCTTCGGCGGCCCTGTTCACGACGACGTCGACGAACGGCATCAGCAGCATCGCCCTGAACAGCAGCGCAAGCAACGGCCTGAACCTGAGCACGGAAATGTCGGGCATCACGGCAGCCGCGGCGGGCTGGGGTTCGACGGCTACGTCGGGTCAAGTGCTGGGCACGCTTTCCGGCCTGAGCATCAACCCGGCCAACGGTTCGGCCGCTTCGGCCGGCACGGCCAACACGATCACGTCGATCACCGTCGAATCGAACGGCAGCGGCGGCGTGCAGTTCGTCGACCAGAACGGCAACTCGCTGTCGAGCACGGTGACGTCGGCCCTGTTCTCGGGCGCGGCGGTTTCGGGCGGCGCGGCTTCGACGCTGGCGTTCAACGGCACGGCTCCGACCAGCACGATCGGCACGAGCTCGGTCCAGACGTACCCGACCAACACGACTTCGCTCGCTTCGATCAACTACAACAACGCACCGACCTCGGTGGCCGCTGTCAACATCAGCACGACGCAAGGCGCGAACCTCGCGATGGAAACGGTCGACAACGCACTCGCGACGATCAACAACATCCAGGCAACGCTCGGCGCCGCGCAGAACCGTCTGACGGGCATCTCGACGTCGCAGCAAGCTGAGTCGACCGACCTGTCGAGCGCGCAATCGCAGATCACCGACGCGGACTTCGCGCAGGAAACGGCGAACCTGAGCAAGGCGCAAGTGCTGCAACAAGCCGGTATCTCGGTGCTGGCGCAAGCCAACTCGCAGCCGCAGCAAGTGCTCAAGCTCCTCCAGTAATCGGAGCCGGGCGATAGCCGCGGGCGCGCTGTGCAGAAGTCGCACGGCGCGCCCGCGCAACCATTTGAGCCGCATGCCGCGCGCATGCGGCGTTTGTACAAGCGACCTCTTCTTCCGGCATATGGCCGGATCGCGTAGTCCAGAGCCAGTACGGAGCACACATGTCAACCGTCAGCGGAACCTCGTCCACGACCTCCACCACGGCGGCGCAATCCGCCGCCCAGGCCCAGGCAGCCGCGCAAGCCGCGCTGCAACAGGCCGCGCAGTCGATCATCGGCAGTTCCACGGGCAGCTCGCTTGACGTGTCGTCGCTCGTCTCGGCGCTCGTCACCGCGAAAGTCGCGGGCCAAACGGCCACGCTGACCGCGGAAACGACTTCCGACAACGCACAGATTTCCGCCTGGGGCCAGCTTTCGGCTTCGCTCTCGGGCCTCCAGACTTCCATCGCACCGCTTTTCAACGGCTCGATGCTCACGGCGTTCACGGCCACGGCAAGCGGCACGGGCGTGACGGCCTCCGCCGGCAGCGGCGCGGTGGCGGGCAGCTACACGCTCGACGTCTCGCAGATCGCGAGCGCGCAAAGCCTGACCTCGAGCGCGTTCACGACCACCCAGGCGCAGTCGCTCGGCTCGGGCGCGATGACGATCCAGGTCGGGTCGTCGTCGATGACGCTCAACATCAATTCGTCGAACGACAGCCTGAGCGGCATCGCCTCGGCGATCAACTCGTCCAGCAGCAACCCGGGTCTCACGGCTTCGGTGATTACCGGCTCGGACGGCCAGCATCTCGTGCTCACGTCGAAAAGCACCGGCGCGGCGAACACCATCAACATCACGGTCAACGCCACCTCGAGCACGGCGCTGCAAAGTCTCGCCGTCACCACGACGGCAGCGGACGATGCGACCGCGGGCAGCAAATCCACGGTTGCGCAAACGTCCAACTGGAACCAGACTTCGGCCGCGCTCGACGCGGTGTTCACCGTCAACGGCGCGAATGCGACGAGCGCGAGCAACACCGTCACGAGCGTCGTCAACGGTCTGACGATCGGCTTGACGGCGGCCGCCGTCGACACCTCCACGGACCACAGCGGCGGGCAGACGATCACCGTGGCGAGCGACACCTCCAACGAGGTGTCCGACATCAGCAACTTCGTGACCGCGTACAACTCGCTCATGAGCACGATCAGCACGCTGACCGCGTTCAACTCGAGCGCGGCGGCGGGTTCGCAAGGCGCCACGCTGCTCGGCGACTCGCTCGTGACCAACCTGCGCACGACGCTCGGCAATATCGTCGGCGGCACGGTGTCGAGCGACGGCGTGAGCGGCACGCTGGCTTCGATGGGCATCACGCTGAACGCGGACGGCACGCTCTCGCTCGACTCGTCGGCGCTCAGCACGGCGGTCGCGAACAATCCTTCGCAAGTGGCGGCGGTCTTCAATCTGACCAACGGTATCGGCCAGCAGCTCAACGCGGCGGTCACGCCCTACGCGCAGTCGGACGGCCTGATCGATTCGCGCATCAGCGCGGCCACCACCGACCTGAACAACGTGACGACGCAGACTCAGGCGCTGACGGCCTACAGCCAGCAGCTCACCTCGCAGTACAACGCGCAGTTCACCGCGCTGAACACGCTGATGACGACCACCACCAACGACGCGGCTTACCTGACGCAGTTGTTCGGCGGCGCCAACAGCAGCGGCACGCTCAACAAGTCGTCCTGAGGCGCGAGGCTAGACCATGACGGATACGACGCAATTGCAACGGGTCGAGCGCGTGCTCGCGCTGACCGTCGAGATCGAGGAAGCCGCGGCGCTTTCCGACTGGGAGCGCGCCGCGCGCGTGACCGAGGAGCGCTCGCCGCTGCTGCGTTCGATCGCGGCCACCGACGACCCGGCGATTCTCGCGCGAATCCGCCGCATTCAGGATCTGGACGCGGCGCGCCTGCGCGACGCACATCTGGCGCAATCGCAGCTTTCGGCCGAATTCGGCGGCGCGGTCAGCAATATCCGCGCGGCGTCGCTGTATCAACGGGTGGCGCGCTTCTGATCGGCGCCGGCCGCGCGCCGATCCGACCGGAAAGCCTGGGAAGCCCGCCTCGCGCGGGCTTTTTTCCGCCCGCTCCCAAGGTGGCGAATTGCGCCGCTTTCCCGCCTCTACTCCCGCGATCGTCGCCGGAACGGCCTCGCTACACTGCTTCGTGACACAACACGTTCCTCGCCGGCGTAGCGACGAAGCCCGGGCCACGCCTTTTCCGCCCGGCAACACAAGGAAGTCCATGAACATCGAAACCGATCTGCAAGAGGCGATCGAGCATCACGCGAACCAGCGCTTCGAAGCGGCCGCGCTGGCGTACCGCGCGGTTCTCGCCGCCGCGCCGCGCCACCCGGACGCCAATCATTACCTCGGACTCCTGATGGTGCAGACCCAGGGCGTGGCGAGCGGCGTGCCGTTCCTCGTTTCGGCGGTGGAAGCGGCACCGGAGCGCGAGGAATTCCGTGCGGTGTGCGTCGAGGCGCTGACGCTCGAAGGCCGGCACGACGACGCGCGCAGCCTGCGCGAAGGCGGCGCGCCAAAGCCGTCTGTCGATGCGGACGTGGCCGCGAACGTCGCCGTGGATGCCGATGCCGGCGTCGATCCCCGGCCGCGGCCCGAATCCGCGCCCGCCGGCGCACCGGCAAGCGCAACGGCAAGCGCGAGCGCGCCGGCCGAAGCGGACGCCGCGCTCGAAGCGCTCGCGCGCGAGTTCGAAGCGACGATCGACACGCTGCACGCGCAGGCGCTCCACGACAACGCCGAAACGCTTGCGCTGGAGATGGTCAAGCTCCTGCCCGATCACGGCTTCGGCTGGAAAACGCTCGCGCACGCGCAATTGCGGCGCGGCAGGCTCGACGCCGCGCTCGCGCCGCTCGAACACGCCGTGGCGCGGCTGCCCGACGACGCGGAACTCGCGTTCCATCTGGCCGCCGCGCGGGCCATGCGCGACGGCATTGCCGAAGAAAACGCCGGCAATTTCGCCGCCGCCGGGCGCCATTACGCCCAGGTGCTGGCCGCGCACCCGGCTTTCCCGCCCGCGCATCATCGCCTCGGATTTTGCGGCGTCATGCTCGGCCAGCCCGAAGGCGCGATCCCGCACCTCGAAAAAGCGCTGGGCGGCGACCCGATGAACCTCCAGTACTGGACGCATTACATCGACGCCTTGCTGCACGCGAACCAACTCGACGCCGCCTGGATCGCGATGGGCATGGCGCAGGAGCGCGGTCTGGAAGGCGACGTGGCCGAAGGCCTCATCAACATCATGACGCAGCTCGGCCTGACGGCCGGGGCGCGCCTCCACCGCGTGCAGCCCTCGGCACCCCAGGCGGCCGCGGCGCCCGTGGCGCAGCAGGCCGCCAAAAACGCGCCCACGCCGCGCCTGCTGCACTCGCTCTCGGACGCGATGGAGCCGGAGCGGGCCTACATCGACGAATTGATCGCGCGCTTCAATCGCGGCGAGATCGCCGAGGTGGCCGAAGCCGCGCGCGCGCTCGTGGAGCGCTTCCCGGCGCACGGCTTCGGCTGGAAAGCGCTCGCCGTCGCCCTGCACCGGCTCGGGCAGTACGAGGAGTCGGACCGGCGCGCCGCCCGCGCGCTCGAAATCATGCCCGGCGACACGGATCTGCTGCAAATCGTCATCGCCATGCGTGCCGCCAAAGGCAGCTTCGACGACGCCGAAGCGATGGCGCGCGAAGTCATCGCGAAGCATCCCGATCACGTGGAAGGCCACCGCCTGTTGGGCGCGGTGCTGATGTCGCAAGGCCGGCTCGATGAATCGCTCGCCGCCGCGCAACGCGCGGTCGATCTCGCCAGCAACGCGTGGCTGCCGAACAACACGCTGGCCGTAACGCTCATGAAGCTCGGGCGGCTCGACGAGGCCGCGGCCTATTTCCGCCGCGCGAGCGATCTCAATCCCGCCGACGACATGTCGCACAGCAATCTGGCGTTCTGTCTCACGCACATCGATCACATCACTCCCGAAGCGCTCTACGCCGAACATCGGCGCTTCGCCGAGAAGTTCGAAGCGCCGCTCAAGCCGCACTGGGCGCCGCACGCCAACACGCGCGACCCCGAACGACAACTGCGCGTCGGCTTCATTTCCGGCGACTTCTGCCATCACGCCGTGGCGAGCTTTTTCGAGCCGATGCTCGCGCCGCTTTCGCGCGACCCCGGCCTGACGCTCTACGCCTACTCGAACACGACCATCGACGATTCGGTGACGCGCCGCCTGCGCGACGGTTTCGCGCACTGGCGCGACGTGGTGGGCACCTCGAACGACGCGCTCGCGGAGCAGATTCGCGCGGACGGCATCGACATTCTCATCGACCTGTCGGGGCACACGGCGCAGAACCGCTTGCTCGCGATCGCGCGCAAGCCTGCGCCCGTGCAGGCGTGCGCGATCGGCTATCCGGGCACGACGGGCCTGGACGCGGTGGACTATTTCCTCGCCGACCGCTTCTGGGTGCCGTCGGACAAGTTCCGCAACCAGTTCAGCGAACAGATCGTCTATCTGCCGACGATGGCGCCGTTCGAAGCCGACCGCCTGTGCCCGCCGGTCAACCATCTGCCGGCGCTGCACAACGGTTACGTCACCTTCGGCAGCTTCAACCGTCTCGACAAGATCAACGAGGACGTGATCGAGCTGTGGTCGCGCCTGCTGCACGAAGTGCCCGGCTCGCGCATGCTGATCGCGGCGATGCCCAAGGGCAGCGCCGGCCCGGATCAGGTCGCGCAATGGTTCGCGCGCCACGGCATCGGCCGGGAGCGGCTCGACTTCAAGCCGCGCGCCGGCATCGCCGTGTATCTGCAACAGCATCATCGCGTCGATATCTGTCTCGACACGTTCCCGTTTTCGGGTCTCACGACCGCGCTGCATTCGCTGTGGATGGGCGTGCCGACGCTCACGCTGCCGGGGCGCACGGTGCCGGGCCGCAGCGGCCTGACCGCGATGTCGCACGTGGGCCTGGAAAGCTTTATCGCAACGGACCGCGACGACTTCGTGCGGCGCGGCGTGGCGTTCGCCTCCGACATTCCCGCGCTGGCCGAACTGCGGCTCGGCATGCGCGAGCGTTGCCGCCGCTCGCCGATGTTCCGCCCCGAACTGGCGGCCGCGAGCCTGTCGCTCGCGCTGCGCGGCATGTGGCGGCGCTGGTGCGAAGGGTTGCCGCCGGAGTCGTTCACGGTTTCGGGGACCGACGACCAATCCGCCCCATTCGGCACCGACGAATGAGTGCCTCCACGATTACCGATAAAAGCATCGACATGCAGAAAAAAGATTTCATCATTTGCGCGCCGCTCGAACTGGTGTTCCTGTCGCACGGCGCCATGACGCTCGTTCAACTGGCTCGCGCCATCGAACGATCGGGGCGATCGGCGTTCGTCTGCACCTACCAGTTCGTCAACGGTCGCGAGGCGATTCTCGACATCGATTTCGACAGCTATCAGCCGGCCAATGCCGCGGAAAAAGTCTTTGTCGACAAAGTGAATCGGGTTCGCAGCGAATTCGGTATCCGCATGCTCAGGAATTTCACGCCTGAGCGAATCGACGGCTGCTATGTGGTGTATCCCGAAGTGATGCGCTTCAATGCGCTCAATGCAAAGCGCGTCGTGCGCTATTTCCTGAACAAGGATACGCACGTGCCCAACACGCGGGTCGAAGTCGGACCCGACGACTTCGTCCTGTCGTTCTCGGACGCAATGCATCCGGACCCTCATCATGTATCGCTTTATGTCGGCGACGATTCGGCGCTTTTCAACAACGAGGGCACCTATCCGGCTACCGAGCGCAAGATGGACATCACCTACATCGGCAAAGGGGATCAGTACGGACTGAGCGGGGTGATTCCCGGCACGATCGAAATCACCCGCACGTGGCCCACGACCAAGGAACAGCTCGCGATCCTGCTACGCAATTGCCGCTTCTTCTACACGGGCGACGCGTGTACCAAGCTGAATCTGGAAGCCCTGAGCTGCGGCGCCATTCCCGCGTTCATTCATAACGGGCCGTGGACCGACGCGGAAATCGACGGCGGCGAATTCGGTGTCTTCCCGCGCCTGCACGCCGGCACGAAGGAGCGCGACACGTTCCTCGAAACGTTCGAAGTCCAACGAACCGAATATCTCGGCCGCTTGCGCAGTTATATCGACGGTTGGGATGCCAATATTGCCCGGTTTATCGAAAAGGTCGACGCCCATTTCGACGCGAGATGAAGGCCGGCGGCAACATCGCGCCCGCGGGAATGCCGTGCCGTTCGTCACCCGTGCGCGGCGAAGCCGGATTCCCGCGCCCCGGCGACAAGTCCTTGTCCCGCAATGATCTCCACGACGCGAGAAAGCGGCGCGGGCCAACCCAACCGCATTAGAACGGAACGTTGAACAGCTCCTGCGCCTTGCAGGGCTTCGAACGGCGCCGAACCCGCACCGCCCCGCTTTCGTCCGTGAAGGCAATCGAATCGGACGGAATCTCGCGGTTGAATACGAGCGTGTTGACGCCTATCGACGTTCGATCGCCCACCGCGTGATTGCCGACCAACTTGGCGCCCGCGGACAGAAACACCCCTTTTCCGATGTTCATGGGCGGATTGGCCGTGTTGACCGTAACGTTTTGAAGCACGACGAGAAAATCAGAATAATTCGCGTGCCCAAGCACGGAGCCGACCGCGTGCTCGAAATAAAATATTTTGGGTAATTCGACTTTGTACGAAAGAAATATCGAATGGAGCATTCGGTTCAATACGGTCAGCTTGTCGCAAATGACCCGGTTCCCCGAGCGATGCCAAAGACTGTTCGCGAGCAGATAGAGAAACGAACAATACTGGTCCGAGTGCAGATGCGAAAACGTCACCGCTCCGGCTTCGTTGTAACCCCGCGCGGCAATATGCCGAAAACAGAATTCGAGTCGATCCAGAGCCAGCGCCAGGGCAGCGTCGACGTCGGCGCCCTCGAACGCGTGCCCGTCGGGAAAGAATGTCGTGAGTTGCGCATTGATATAGCGCTTCAATTCCTGGCGAGGAAGCGAGAGTCGCATGCGAGGAGGCTCGATAAGAACAGGAATGGAAGAACGGGAGTCACGCTCGCCCGATTAAACCGGCGGCACGCCGGTCATGCGCTCAAATGTCGTTGCCGCCGCCGGGCTCGCCTCGATGCAATGCAACGCGAACCGGTACGCACGATATGCGGCGGAGTGTATTGTGCCGCCCTCGCGGGGATCGCCATCAATGGATTTGACTTGCCAATTGGGTGCTTTTCGGGGCTTTGACTGCCCGGCCGGCCACCTACCATGTGCAGCATCAAAACCCATATTCAGGACGATCAGTGAAAGCCGTGATTCTTGCCGGCGGCCTTGGGACCCGGCTGATGGAAGAGACGATTGTCAGGCCCAAGCCGCTTGTCGAAATCGGTGGCAAGCCGGTGCTCTGGCACATCATGAAGACCTATGCCGCCAACGGGATCAACGATTTCATCGTCTGCGTCGGCTACAAAGGCTATCTGATCAAGGAGTACTTCGCCAACTACATGCTGCACAACGCCGACGTCACGTTCGACGTCGCGCGCGGCACCATGGAAGTGCATCACAACACCGCGGAACCGTGGCGCGTGACCGTCGTGGACACGGGCGAGCGAACCATGACGGGCGGCCGCCTCAAGCGCGTGCGCCCCTATATCGGCAACGACGACTTCTGCATGACGTACGGCGACGGCGTGGGCGACATCGACATCGCCGCGCTGATCCGCTATCACAAGTCGCACGGCCGCCATGCAACCGTCACGGCCGCGCAGCCGCCGGGCCGCTTCGGAGCACTGAACATCGAAGGCGACACCGTCATCTCCTTCAAGGAAAAGCCGCACGGCGACGGCAGTTGGGTCAATGCCGGCTTTTTCGTGCTCAAGCCGAAGGTGCTCGATTACATCGACGACGACGATACGCTGTGGGAGGCGGACCCGATCGAGCGAATCGCGCGCGACGACCAGTTGCGCGCTCACTTCCATCGAGGCTTCTGGCAGCCGATGGACACCTTGCGCGACAAAACGCTGCTCGACGAACTGTGGAATAACGGCACCGCGCCGTGGAAGCGCTGGTGAGCATGAACCGCAACCATTTCTGGCGAAACCGGCGCGTCTTCGTCACCGGGCACACCGGCTTCAAGGGTTCCTGGCTCGCGCTGTGGCTAGACCGGCTCGGTGCGCGCACGACCGGCTACGCACTGCCGCCGCCGACGACACCGAGCCTTTACGAACTCGCCCGCGTCGATGCGCGGATCGATTCGGTGATCGGCGACGTGCGCGACGCTGCGCAGTTGCGCGCCGCGATGGGCGCCGCGCAGCCCGAGATCGTGTTCCACCTTGCCGCCCAGCCGCTGGTCCGCGCCAGCTACATGGAGCCGGCCGCGACGTTCTCGACCAACGTGATGGGCACGGTCAATCTGCTCGACGCCGTGCGGGCCACGCCTTCCGTACGCTCGGTCGTCGTCGTCACGACGGACAAGTGCTACCGGAATCAGGAATGGGCATGGGGTTATCGGGAATCGGACCCGCTGGGCGGTCACGACCCGTATAGCGCGAGCAAGGCCGCGACGGAACTCGTGGCGTCCGCCTATCGAGCGTCGTTTCTCGAAGCGGGCGGCGTGACGGTGTCGACCGCGCGCGCCGGCAACGTGATCGGCGGCGGCGACTTCGCGCAAGACCGGCTGTTGCCCGATTTCGTGCGCGCCGCCGCCACGGACACCGAACTGGAGATACGCCACCCGGACGCGACCCGTCCCTGGCAGTTCGTCCTCGACCCGCTGCGCGGCTACCTGGAGCTGGCCGAACGCGGCTTCGCGCGGGAACCCGGCATTGCCGACGCGTGGAACTTCGGCCCCGACGAAAACAGTGTGCGAACGGTGCGCGAAGTCGTCGACGGATTCATCACATCGTGCTCGCTGAGCCGGCCGCCACGCGTGCGGTTCGGCGCACAGACCGCGCAGCCTCACGAAGCGACGCTGCTGAAGCTCGACACCTCGAAGGCCCGCGCGCGTCTTGCGTGGCGTCCGGCGCTGGATTTGCGCACGACGCTCGACCTGACCGCCGACTGGTATCGCACGTGGCTCGAAGGCGGCGACGTGCATGCGCTCACCATGAAACAGCTCGCGCGCCATCTGGAAGCGTAGCCCTCGCTCCGCCTTCCAGCGGCCTCGATGCGGCCTCGATGCGGCCTCGATGCAGCGTTTAAAGCCGCCTCCGCATCGCCGCCACACCGCCTCCGCATTGCCGTCGCGCCGCCTCCGCGGCGTCTGCCGGATAGCGTCTCCGCCTGCCTCCCGCGACCGTCCGAATTGCGCAGAAAAGTGCCCGGTATTCCCGGCTTAAAGATTAGCCGCCGTTCGTACACTAGCGACACGGAATATTTCACATGGCGCGGGCGCAACAGCGCAGGCGGCGGTAATCAGGATGGGCACAAGCATGAATCAGGACGCGCTCAGGCGAGAAATCCTCGCACTGGTCGAGCGGTACGCGCAGCAAGGCTGCGCGCCACAGACGTTCGTTCCGGGCACGCACACGATCGCTCCGGCGGGCAAGGTGATCGGCGCGGACGAAATGAAGAACATGGTCGAAGCGGCGCTGGATGGCTGGCTGACCACGGGCCGATTCAACGACGCGTTCGAAGCGGCGCTCGCGCGCGTGCTGGGCGTGCCCTACGTGTCGACGGTCAACTCCGGATCGTCGGCCAATTTGCTCGCCTTCTCGGCGCTTACGTCGCCGCAGCTCGGCGACCGCGCCATCCGCCCGGGCGACGAAGTCATCGGCGTCGCGGCGGGGTTCCCGACCACGGTCAACCCGATCCTGCAATTCGGCGCGATTCCCGTGTTCGTCGACATCGACATTCCGACCTACAACGTGGACCCCGCCCTGCTCGAAGCCGCGATCTCGCCGAAGACAAAGGCGATCATGCTCGCGCATACGCTCGGCAATCCGTTCAATCTCGAAGTCGTGACCGCGCTTTGCCGCAAGCACGGCCTGTGGTTGATCGAGGACTGCTGCGACGCGCTCGGCGCCACGTTCCAGGGCCAGCTTGCCGGCACCTTTGGCGATATCGGCACGCTCAGCTTCTACCCGGCTCACCATATCACCATGGGCGAAGGCGGCGCGGTGTTCACGCGCGACCCGCAACTGAAGCTGATTGTCGATTCGTTCCGCGACTGGGGACGGGACTGCTATTGCGCGCCCGGCAAGGACAACACCTGCAACAAGCGCTTTTGCTGGAAGCTCGGCGATCTGCCGCCGGGCTACGACCACAAGTACACGTACTCGCATCTCGGCTACAACCTGAAGATAACCGACATGCAGGCGTCGTGCGGTCTCGCGCAACTCGGGCGGCTCGACGGGTTCATCAACCGCCGGCGGGAAAACTTCGCATTCCTGCATAACCGGCTGCGAAGCTGCGAAGAATATCTGATCTTGCCGGAAGCGACGCCGGGCAGCAATCCGTCGTGGTTCGGCTTCCCGCTGACGCTGCGCG
This sequence comes from Paraburkholderia sp. J41, assembly GCF_905220235.1. Taxonomy (NCBI): domain Bacteria; kingdom Pseudomonadati; phylum Pseudomonadota; class Betaproteobacteria; order Burkholderiales; family Burkholderiaceae; genus Paraburkholderia; species Paraburkholderia sp. J41. The sequence continues at coordinate 38,686 of NZ_CAJMZE010000010.1, forward strand.
AGAACGCGCCCGTGAGCCGCACCGATCTGTTGACCTATCTCGATCAGAAAAAAGTCGGCACGCGCCTGCTGTTCGGCGGCAACCTGCTGCGACAGCCGTATATGAAAGGCCGGACGTACCGCGTCGCGTCACCGCTCACGCGAACGGACACCGTCATGCACCATACGTTCTGGATCGGCGTGTATCCCGGCCTCGACGAAGCAATGCTCGACTACGCCGCGAGCGCGATCGAGCAGTATCTCGGCATCGCGTTTTGATGGCCGGCGGCACGTAATCATGACGACGCACCGATACGCGAGCCGACCTGCCGCGCCCGGCGCCTCCAACGTCGAGAATAGCAATGCATGACATTCCAACCGGCTTCTCGCTGTTTCGCGAAGACCTCGAGCACGTGCGCCGCGAACTCGCGCCGCTGTGGCCCGAGCTTCGCGGAGCCCACCTTTTCCTGACCGGCGGCACCGGCTTCTTCGGCATCTGGCTGCTCGAAACGCTTCTCTGGGCCAACGAGGCGCAGCGCCTCGGCTTGAAGATCACCGTCTTGAGCCGCACGCCCGAGCGGTTCCTGACCGAGCGGGCGCCGCATCTACGCGATCACGCGGCCTTGCGCTTCGTCGCGGGCACGTCGGCGGACTTCGCCATGCCCGCGGAGCCTTGCTCGCATATCCTGCACGCCGCATCGGAAAGCAACGCCGACCAACGCGCGGACTGGGCCGAACGGCAGTTGAATTCGGCCATCGACGGCACGCGCCGCCTCATCGAAATGGCCGTCAGGCACCAGTCGCAATCGCTGCTGCTGACGAGTTCGGGCTCCGTCTACCTGCCTTCCGACGCGAGCGACGCGAGCGACGCGATGCGGTATGCGGAAGGCCCCGCCAGCCTCGCCGACTATGTGTCGGAGCGCAGCGTCTACGGCCAGACGAAGCGCACGATGGAAGTCATGACGGCTGTTGCGGCCCGGAAGCACGGCTTCAACGCGCTGATCGCACGGTGTTTCGCGTTCGTCGGTCCGTATCTGCCGCTCGAGCACAACTACGCCATCGGCAACCTCGTCCGCGACGCGCTCGAGGGGCACCAACTGGTCGTGACAGGCGACGGCACGCCGCTGCGCTCCTATCTCTACGCCGCCGACCTCGTCGTGTGGCTGCTCACGATTCTCGTTCGCGGCCGCACCGGCGTACCGTACAACGTCGGCGGCAAGGAAGCCGTTTCCATCGGCGAGCTGGCGCATCGCGTCGCCGCCGTGGCGGGCGCGCCGGCCGACTGCGTGACGATCAGGGGCACGCCCGTGCCGGGTGCGATTCCGGCAGCGTATCTGCCGTCGCTTTCGCGTATCGAATCGGATCTCGGCGTGCGTGCCGCCATCGCGCTCGACGACGCGATCGGACGAACGCTCGCCTGGCACCGCCTGCGAGCGGGCGCGCGATAGCGACCGAAACCGCGCAAACCACTGGACACATTTTTCTTTCCGCACGGCTCCCGGCGCAACGTTCCGGAGCCTTCCGCAAGATCACTTTTTATCGAGCTAGTCAAAATGGCAATCAGTGTCGCCGATTATGTTTTCCAGCGTGTCGCCGAGGAAGGCGTCAAGGACGTGTTCATGGTGTCCGGCGGCGGCATCATGTACCTGTGCGATGCCGTGGGCCGCTCGCCCAGCCTGCGCTACTGGTGCAACTATCACGAACAGGCCTGCGCCATTGCCGCCGAAGGTTATGCCCGCGTGACCGAGGGCCTCGGCGTGTGTCTTGTGACGACCGGACCGGGGAGCACCAATGCGCTTTCCGGCATCGCGGGCGCGTGGGTCGATTCGATTCCGGTTCTCGTGATCTCGGGACAAGTCCGCACGGCCATCATGGCCGACTACGAGCGCCAGCGTCAGGTGGGGCCGCAGGAAATCAATATCACGCCCATGGCGGCGCCCGTCACGAAGCATGCGGTCACGGTCACGCGCGTCGAGGACGTTCGCTACGAACTCGAAAAGTGCCTGTATCTGGCGCGCGCGGGCCGTCCCGGCCCCGTCTGGCTGAACCTGCCGCTCGACATCCAGTCGGCGATGATCGAACCGGCCGAACAGCGCGCCTACGTTCCCGAGGCCGCCGCCACGCCCGAACTCGCCACCGCCGTCGTCGCCCAGATCGCCGAACTGTTCGCGCAAGCGCGGCGGCCTGTCGTGCTCTACGGCAACGGCGTGGTGCTCAGCGGCGCCCGCAAGTCGTTTCGCAAGCTCGTCGAGGATCTGCGCGTTCCCGCGATGTCGACGATCAGCGCCATGGACGTGCTCCCCGAAGACCATCCGTTCTTCCAGGGCCGCATCGGCCCCGGCGGCCAGCGCCGCGCCAACTTCGCCCTCCAGAATTCCGACCTCGTGCTCGCCATCGGCACGAGCTTGTCCATCTCGGCCATCGGCTTCAGCGACCGGTTCGCGCCCAAGGCAAAGAAGATCCTCGTGAACATCGACGAGGGAGACCTCGAAAAGCGCAACGTCACGATTGATTTGTCGGTGCTCGCCGACGCGAGCGAATTCATCGCGGCGCTTCACGGTCAGCTCGAATTGCTCGATCGCGAAACCCCGCAACGCTGGCTCGACGCCTGCGCGACGTGGAAGTCGGAATACCCGCCGATGCCTTCGGCCGAACATCTGCAACAGAGCCATGTGGACATCTATGCGGCGTACGACGAGCTTTCCCGGCAACTGGGCGCGACCGACGTCGTCGTGAGCGGCAACTCGCTCGACGGCTGCATCATCGCTTATCAGAACCACCGGGTGAAAGACGGCCAGGTGGCATTTACGAGCGCCTGCATGGGCGCAATGGGCTGGGATCTTCCCGCGCTCGTCGGCGCGTGCATCGCGGACGACCGCCGGCGCCGCGGCGTTCTCGTCACCGGCGACGGCAGCGTGCTGTTCAACATCCAGGAGCTGATGTTCCTGGGTCACAACCGCCTTAACGCGAAAATCTTCATCAGCAACAACGACGGCTACCAGAGCATACGCAACACCCAGACGCGCTTTTTCGACGGGCGCGAGGTCGGCACCGATACTCGCTCGGGCGTGGGCAACCCGAACTTCGAGCAGCTTGCCGCCGCGTTCAACCTGAAGTATCTGCGCATCGCCTCGAATGCCGAACTCGAGGCATCCATCGCCCGCGTGTTCGCCGACGACGAACCGTGGATCGTCGAGATGATGGTGTCCCAGCAACAGCAGCGCTTTCGCGCAAGCTCCTACCGCAAGCCGGACGGCACGCTGGCCTCGCGCCCCATGGAGGACATGGACCCGCTGCTGCCGCGCGAGGAACTGGAACGCAACATGACGATGTTCGATAACGACTAAACACGTCCGGCCGCCCGGCGCCGCCTCTCGTGCCGGGCCGCATCGACCGATCTCGCAAAGGAAGCTCATGTCATCCAAACGAAAAATCCTGATCACCGGCGCTGACGGGTTCATCGGCTCGCATCTGACCGAGCATCTCGTGCGCGCCGGGTACGACGTCCGGGCGTTCGTGCTTTACAACTCCTTCAATTCATGGGGATGGCTGGATCACGCGAGCGCCGAGGTGCGCTCCGCCGTCGAAATCTTCGCGGGCGACATTCGCGACCCGAACGGCGTTCGCAACGCAGTCAAAGGATGCGACGTCGTCCTGCACCTTGCCGCGCTGATCGCGATTCCGTACTCGTACCATTCGCCCGATACCTACGTCGACACCAACATCAAGGGCACGCTGAACATCGTGCAGGCCGCGCGCGACTTCGGCGCGCGCGTGGTGCATACGTCCACGAGCGAGGTGTACGGCACGGCGCTGACGGTGCCGATTTCCGAAAGCCATCCGCTTCAAGGCCAGTCGCCGTATTCGGCCTCGAAGATCGGCGCGGATCAGATCGCATTGTCGTTCCATCTGTCGTTCGGCACGCCGGTCACGGTGCTGCGCCCGTTCAACACGTATGGTCCGCGCCAGTCCGCGCGGGCCGTGATTCCGAGCATCATCACGCAAATCGCCAACGGGCAACGCACCATCAAACTGGGTTCGCTGCATCCGACACGCGATTTCAACTACGTCACCGACACCGTGCGCGCCTTCGAAGCCGCGATGAACAGCGACGCCGCCGTGGGGCAGACGCTCAATGCCGGCAGCGGATTCGAGATCAGCATCGGCGACACGGTCAAGGTCATCGCGGAAACGATGAACGTCGAGATTCGCGTCGAAACCGACGAAGCGCGCCTGCGTCCGGAAAAGAGCGAGGTGGAAAGGCTGCTCGCCGACGCGACGCGGCTGCGCACGTCGACCGGCTGGGCGCCGGAATACGGCGACCTCGAAGGCTTTCGCCGGGGAATCGCGAAAACCGTGCAATGGTTCATGGAACCGGCCAACCTCTCGGGCTACAAGGCCCATCTCTACAACATCTAGGCCATGACGCGCGCCCACGACATCCTGCGCATCGTCCGCGAGACCTACGGCGGCTCCGGCCCGCTGCCTTTGCACGCCCCGGTGTTCGGCGGCAATGAGCGAGCCTACGTTCAGGCCACGATCGACTCGACGTTCGTCTCCTCGGTAGGCGCGTACGTCGATCAGTTCGAGCACATGCTGGCCGCGTTCACGGGGGCGCGACACGTCGTCGCCACCTCGAACGGCACGACGGCATTGCACATGGCCCTGTTGCTCGCGGACGTACGGCCCGGCGACCTCGTCGTCACCCAATCGCTGAGCTTCGTCGCCACGGCAAATGCCATTGCTCACGCGTCGGCCGCGCCTGCATTCGTCGACGTGGAGATCGGCACGCTGGGCATGTCGCCCGATGCGCTGCGCGCATTTCTCGAAAGCGAGTGCGACCGCACCGAAGGCGGCACGCGCCATCGTGCGTCGGGGCGGCGCGTGTCGGCGTGCGTGCCGATGCATTCGTTCGGCTTCCCATGCCGCATCGACGAAATCGCCGGGATTTGCGCGCGCTGGAATCTCGCGCTCGTCGAGGACGCCGCCGAGGCGCTCGGCAGTTGGCGCGACGCGCGGCATTGCGGCACGACGGGGCTACTGGGAACCCTGAGCTTCAACGGCAACAAGATCTGCACGACGGGCGGCGGCGGCGCCATCATGACCAACGACGCCGGCCTGGCGAAGCGCGCCCGGCATCTAACGACGACCGCGAAAGTCCCGCACCGCTGGCGCTTCGAACATGACGAGATCGGCTACAACTTCCGGCTTCCCAATCTGAACGCGGCACTCGGCTGCGCGCAACTCGAGCGGCTGGAAGACTTCCTTGCCTTCAAACGCGGGCTCGCGCAGCGCTATGGCGAGGCTTTCGGTGCGGCGGGCATCCCTTTTCTGACCGAACCGGAGAACACGCGCTCGAACTACTGGCTGTGCGCGATCCTGCTCGACGACGAAAAAGAACGCGACGCTTGCCTCGAAGTCACGAACGACGCGGGTGTCATGACGCGTCCCGTCTGGGAGCCGCTGCACACCTTGCCGATGTTCGCGCAGAGCCCGCGCGGGCCGCTGGCCGTGACCGAACACGTCGCGGCGCGGCTGGTCAACATTCCGAGCGGCGTGCGTGCCGGAGCGCCGGCATGAAGGACATCGTGCTGGTTGGCGGCGGCGGGCATTGCAAGTCCGTGATCGATGTGCTGGAAGCAACGGCGGACTGGCGTATCGCGGGCGTCGTGGAACGCCGCGGCAGCGAGATTCGCGAGGTGCTGGGCTATCCGGTAATCGGCTTCGACGAAGACCTCGCCTCGTTGCGCGAGCGCTATGCATTCGCGCTGGTCACCTGCGGCCAGGTCAAAACGCCGGAGCCGAGAATGCGCCTCTTTCGTGCGCTGAAAGCCGCGGGTTTCGCGCTGCCCACGCTGATCTCGCCGCGCGCCCATGTTGCGCGCTCGGCGGCGCTGGGCGAGGGAACCGTCGTCATGCACGGGGCGCACGTCGGGCCCGCCGCGCGGATCGGCGCGAATACGATCGTCAACAGCCGCGCCTTGATCGAGCATGACGCCCTCGTCGGCAGTCATTGCCACATCGCGACCTCCGCGACCGTCAACGGCGGCGTCACGGTCGGCGACCGCAGCCTGATCGGCAGCGGCGCCGTCTGCCGCGAAGGCGTCTGCATCGGCGCCGGCTGCATCGTCGGAATGGGAACCCGCGTGCTCAAACCGCTACCGGACGGCACGCTGTTTATTGGAGCACACGCCGCATGAACCCGATCTGCACGATCATCGCCGAGGCCGGCGTCAATCACAACGGCTCCGTGGAACTGGCCTTTCGTCTCGTGGACGTGGCCGCGCAAGCGCAAGCCGATTACGTCAAATTCCAGACGTTCCAGGCGGAGAAACTCGTCACGCGCCAAGCGCCCAAGGCGAATTACCAGAAGCTCACGAGCGGCGCGAGCGAATCGCAATTCGACATGTTGAAGCGGCTGGAATTGCCGCCGTCCGCCTTTCGCGACATCGCCTCGTATTGCGACGAAAAGAAGGTCGGCTTCCTGTCCACGCCGTTCGACGCGGAATCGGCGGATTTTCTCGCCAGCATCGGCATGCGGGCGCTCAAGGTCTCGTCGGGCGATCTCACCGATATTCCGTTCCTGCGCCAGCTCGGCGCGATGGGCCTTCCGGTCATCCTCTCCACCGGCATGGCCACGCTCGGCGAAGTGGAAGACGCACTGGAGACGCTCGAGGCGGCCGGCACACCGCTCGAACGCGTGACGGTGCTGCATTGCACGACCGAATACCCGGCGCCGGTGGAGGACGTCAATCTTCGCGCCATGCTCACGCTCGGCACGGCCTTTCCGCGCGTGCGCGTGGGCTATTCCGATCACACCGAGGGCATCGACATTCCCATCGCCGCCGCGGCGCTCGGCGCGCGCGTGCTGGAGAAGCACGTCACGCTGGATCGCTCGATGGAAGGGCCGGACCACCGAGCGAGCATCGAACCCGGCGAGTTGGCGCAGATGATCCGCGGCGTGCGCCGCGTGACTTCGGCGCTCGGTGACGGCCGCAAGCGTCCGTCGGCGTCGGAACGACCGAATCGCCTCGTGGCGCGCAAATCCATCGTCGCGAGCCGCGCGATCGCCAAGGGAGAGCCGCTCTCGGCCGACAACCTCGCCGTGCGGCGCCCCGGCACAGGCATTTCGCCCGCGCAATGGGATCGCGTGCTCGGCACGGTCGCCGCGCGCGACTACGCCGCCAACGAGCCCATCTGACATGAGCCGGTCTCTCCTCGTCATCGGCTACGGCTCCATCGGCGCGCGCCACGGCAGGCTGGCCGCCGAACTCGGCATGGACGTTTCGTGCGTGACGAGCCATCCCGCCGCGCCGTTTCCGCGCTTTGCGAGCGTTGCCGATGCGCTGGCTAACGACGCGCCGGCACACGTGGTGATCGCCAATGCCACCGGGCACCACGCCCACGCCCTGCGGGAACTCGCGAAGGCGGGATTTGCCGGCCACGCGCTCGTCGAAAAGCCACTGAGCCATACGCTGGACGACACGCTCGCCGCCCCCGCGTTCCCGACCTCCGTCGCCTACAACCTGCGCTTTCACCCGCTCGTGCAAGCCTTGCGCGCGGCGCTCGCGGACCGCCCGCTTCATAGCGCGAGCTTTTACGCGGGCCAGTATTTGCCGCAGTGGCGTCCGGGCACGGACTACCGTTCTTCGTACTCGGCACACCGGCATCTGGGCGGCGGCGTATTGCGCGACCTGTCACATGAAATCGACCTCGCGATCTGGTTATGCGGGCGGCCCCGCTCGGTCGCGGCCGTCGGCGGCCATCTGAGCGACCTCGAAATCGACAGCGACGACGTCTATTCGATCCTTGCTGTCCACGAGCGTTGCCCCGCGGTATCCATAACGGTCAATTACCTCGACCGCGCGCCGAAGCGCGTCATCACGATCAATGCGCGCGACCTGAGCGCGAGCGTCGATCTCGTCAACGGCACGCTGACACTGAACGGCAACACCGACTCTCGCGAAACCCCGCGCGACGCCACCTATCGCGCGCAACTACAAGCTTTTTTCGACAACGACACCTCCACGATGTGCAGCTTCGAGGAAGGGCGCGAAGTCATGCGCTTCATCGCGGCCGCCGAACTCGCCGCGTCGGGGTCGTGCTGGGTTCGCCCGTGATTCCTCCTGCAACGAATATCGACACCCGATGATGCGCACGATTTCAGAACTCATGTCCCTGTCCGGCAGAACCGCCCTGATTACCGGCGGCGCCGGCCACATCGGCGCCGCGATTGCCGAGGCACTGGCGGAAGCCGGCGCGACGATCGCGCTGGTCGACCGCCAGCGCGGCGATCTCGAACGATGCGCGGAGCGTATCCACGACGCGACCGGCGCCACGGTCGCGACTTTCGAAGCGGAACTCGCGGACGAAACGAGCGTACGCTCGCTGCCCGCGCGCGTGGCCGGCGAGTGCGGCGGGATCGACGTGCTCGTCAACTGCGCGGCATTCGTCGGCACGACGAAGCTCGACGGCTGGGCGGTCCCGTTCGAACAGCAGCACAGCGCGGCATGGCGCGCGGCCTTCGAGGTGAACGTCACGGCCGCGTTCGAACTCGTGCAGGAAGCGTTGCCGTGGCTCAAGCGCTCGGGGAAAGGGTCCGTGATCAACGTCGCCTCGCTTTACGGCGTCATGGGGCCCGACTGGCGGCTCTACGAAGGCACCTCGATGAGCAACCCGGCCGCTTACGGCGCAAGCAAGGGCGCGTTGATACAACTCACGAACTGGCTTTCCACGACCGTCGCTCCTCACGTGCGCGTGAACGCCATGAGCCCCGGCGGTGTCTGGCGCAATCAGCCCGCCGCGTTCGTAGAGCGCTACACGCAGCGAACGCCGCTTGCCCGCATGGCGACCGAAGAAGATTTCAAGGGCGTCGCGCTGTTCCTCGCCAGCGACCTGTCGAGCTACGTCACGGGCCAGAACATCGTCGTCGACGGCGGCTGGTGCGCGTGGTGACACCGCGCATGCCCTTTCCATCCTGATCTGCCCGATACCCCATTACGCCATGCGCACAATTTGCATTTTCACAGGCACTCGCGCCGAATACGGCCTGCTGCACCCGGTGATTCGGGCGCTGAAAGCGCGCCCGGACGTGACGGTCAAGTTGCTCGCGACCGGCTCGCACCTCGCGGTCGCGAACGGCGCGACCTCGCGTGAAATCACGGATGACGGCGTCGAGATCGACGAACGCGTGGAAGTGCTGATGGATAGCGCCACCGAAACGGGCGTGTGTACCGCGATGGGTCTCGGGATGATTCGCTATGGCGACGTATTCCAGCGCATGAAGCCCGACCTTCTCCTCGTGCTGGGCGATCGCTACGAAGCATTCGCGGCGGCGGCCGCGGCGACCGTCTGCGGAATTCCCATCGCGCATCTGTACGGCGGCGAATTGACGTTCGGCGCCATCGACGATGCGTTCCGCCACGCGATAACGAAGTTGAGTCACTTGCATTTCACGGCGACGCACGCCTATCGCGCCCGCGTCATCCAGCTCGGCGAGGACCCCGACTGCGTGGTCACCGTGGGCTCGCTGGGCGTGGAAAACACTCGCACGCTCGCGCTTCACGACAGGGAAGACACCGCGCGCCGCCTCGGCCTGGACATGGGCACGCCCTACTTCCTCGTCACGTTCCATCCGGCGACGCGTTCCGCGAAGGCGCCCGAAGTGCAGCTCGGCGCACTGCTCGAAGCGCTCGACGGCTTTCCCGGGCACGCAGTCGTCGTAACCGGAGCCAATGCCGACGCAGGCGGACTTGCCATCAACCGCCTTCTCGCGGAGCGCGCGGCCCGGCAACCGGAACGCTACCGGTTCCACATGTCGTTGGGAGCGAAGCTGTACCTGTCGGCGGCCCGCGATGCGTGCGCCGTCGTCGGCAATTCGTCGAGCGCGATCATCGAAGTGCCGTCGCTCGGCGTGCCGTGCGTGAACGTCGGCCCTCGCCAGGCCGGGCGCACCCATGGCGATGGCGTCATCTCCTGCGGCGACGACGCGCCGGAAATCGTCCCGGCGATACAGCGGGCGCTGTCACCGGAATTTCGCCGGCTCGCCGCCAGCGCGCGCAATCCCTACGACCATCCCGACACGACCGCGCAAATCGTCCGCGCACTGGTGTCGTTCGATCTGGATCGCGCGCGGAACAAGACGTTTCACGATCTTGGATAACCCCGCGAAGCCAAAGCGCGGATACGCGAAATCCCGCGCGCGAAACCTTCGTCCCTTTTTCGAGAGCCATCTGCTCGAGGAAACACCGATATGAACCCCCTTCACCTGGCTCGTCTCAAGGTATCCCTCGACGACAGTCTCTCCGATGTCATCGCCAGCATTCAGGCAAGCGGAGCGCTTGGTTGCGCGCTGATTTACGACGAGAGCGGGCGTTTCGTGAACATCGTCACCGACGGCGACGTCCGGCGCGCGTTTCTCGAAGGCAAGCAACTCAATGCCACGGCGCGCGATATTCACGAGATCAAGCTCAAGACGCCGCGGCCGACGCCCATCACGGCGCGCATCGATTCGACCCACGCCGAAAGAACCGCGCTTTTTCGGCAGAACTCGCTGCGCCAACTGATTCTCGTCGACGGGCACGGCGCGCCGGTCGACGTCATCGATCATCAAAGCATCAATGCGTCGCCCACCTACGTGAATCAGTCGTTCACCGCCGTCGTGATGGCAGGCGGCTTTGGGACGCGCCTGAGACCGCTCACGGCGGACACGCCCAAGCCGATGCTACAGGTGAACGGACGCCCGATGCTGGAAATCAGCATCGAGAAGCTGATCCGCTTCGGCGCGAATCGCATCGTCATTTCCACGCACTACCTTCCCGAGAAAATCGTCAGTCACTTCGGCAATGGCGAGCGTTTTGGCGTGCCCATCGAATACATTCAGGAAGAGACGCCGCTCGGAACCGGAGGCGCGCTATCCCGCCTTGCCTGCCAGGACAACACGACGCTTGTGTTCAACGGCGACATCCTGACCACGCTCGATGTCAGCATGTTCCTCGCCTACCATCTGCGAACCGAATCGGCGATGACCATTGCCGCGACGCAGTACAGTTTCGAGGTGCCGTTTGGCGTGGTCAGCTCGGCGGGATCGCAGGTGACGCATATCGAAGAAAAGCCGAAATTCAGCTTTCTCATCAATAGCGGCATCTATTTTCTTTCGCCCAAGGTTTTCGCGAACCTGCCCCAGAGCGGGCCCTATCACATGACGGACGTTGCGCACGATTTGATCCGGCGCGGCGCGAGCGTCTCGTGTTTTCCGATCTTCGAGCACTGGCTGGACGTCGGCCGTCCGAGCGACTACGATCTCGCGGCAAAACTCTTTTGAGCTGCGGGCACGAGCGAGGTGCGTGTGTCGATTTATGTGTTCCGGGGGACTCGACCGCGTGGGTCGAACGCGGCATAGGTCGCGTTTCGCCTTTTTTATGGCGTGAGGAGGTAGGAAGCGCTCGTTCGGAAATATGTCGCGCTGAAACAAAAAAGGCCCTCGGCGTTTGCCTTAGGGCCTTCATTTCGTCAGGTTTCATCGGACCTGGCATTCGTTCGAATTTCTTGGCGCGCCCGGCTGGGATCGAACCAGCAACCCCTGCCTTCGGAGGGCAGTACTCTATCCATTGAGCTACGGGCGCGTTGACATAACCTGAATGCCGGAACAGCAACCGGCACTCGAAGCAAGCGCGCTGCCACCGGACCGAAGAACACGGAAGAAAGCAGCGCTGACGTGAGTCCGAGAGAATACCCGGTTTCGCCTGCCCCGTCCACCGGGCGCGCCAGCCGCCGCACGACTCGCAAATAATAGGGAAGCATTCCCAGCGCGCATAACCGAAACCAAACTGAAACCGCAACAAAAAACCGCAAGCTCCGGGTAAACGCCCGCTGAACAGCGCCCGCCGGCAGGCACCCGCCGCAAAACCTTGCGACTATAATCGTCGGTGTTTGATCTGTCGCATGGCCACTGCCGTCCTGCTGTACCGCTCACCACAAGACCAACGGGAGACGAGACAAGCATGAGCGAAGCACCCCACGGAGCCCCGATCAAAACACCCGGCCAGCTGATCGCCGCTGTCGTCGCCGGGTTTGCCGTCCCCATCGTCATCATCATTTTGCTCGCGTATTACGTCGACAATACGACGCGCACCGGCGCGGGCACCGACGAACTGTCCGCCCAGCAGGTCGCCTCGCGCATCGCGCCCGTCGCGCAGGTGAACGTGCGCGACGCCAACGCCCCGCGCGTCTACAAAACCGGCGAACAGGTCTATCAGGCCGTGTGCTCGGCATGCCACGCAACGGGCGCGGCCGGCGCGCCGAAATTCGGCAACTCGGGCGATTGGGCGCCGCGCATCGCGCAAGGCTACGACACGCTCTGGAAAACGGCGCTCTCGGGCAAGGGCGCGATGCCGCCGCGCGGCGGCACGAGTCCCGACGATTACAGCGACTACGAAATCGGCCTCGCCGTCGCCTATATGGCGAACCACGGCGGCGCGAACTTCCAGGACCCGCCCAAACCGGCGCCGGGCGCCGCGAACGCCGCGAATACCGCGAATGCCGCTTCGGGCGCTGCCGGTTCGAATCCGGCCTCGGGCGCCGACGCCAACGCCGCCCAGGCGCAAGCCGCCGCAGCCGCGATCGCCGCCATTCCGCAGGCTTCGTCGGCACCGGCCGCGAGCGCCGACGCCTCGCAGGCCGGCAAGGCGCTCTACACGCAGGTCTGCCAGGCGTGCCACGCCGCGGGCGTGCTGGGCGCGCCGAAGTTCGGCAACAAGGCCGACTGGGCGCCGCGCCTGAAAGACCCGATGGACACGATCTACAACTACGCGCTGCACGGCAAGGGCCAGATGCCGCCGAAAGGCGGTTCGACCGCCTCGGACGCCGACGTGAAGGCCGCCGTCGACTACATGGTCAGCGCGGCAAAGTAAGCCGATAAGGGCGGGGCAAACGCGCCGCCGAAAACGCAAAATCCCCGCTCGTCGCGATGCGAAGCGGGGATTTTTTATGCGTCGATACCGCGCGCCGCCAGTGCGAAGTCCCGCACGAAAGCGAATTCGCCCGCGGCCTCGCCGGCGAGCGCGCCGTAATGCGCGGCCAGTTCGGCGGGCGCGAGCCACGGATAGCGCAATCCTTCCTGCAAGCGTTCGAGCTTCGCGCCGTCGAGGTCGTCGATCACGTCCATGCGCGCGATGTGAATGTGAAAGTGCGCGACGCGCGGCGCGGAACGGCCCGTATCGCCCGGCGATGCGAAAACCCAGCGGTACGTGCCGTGCCCGACGCGCAGCGCGCCCGCCGCCGGTTCGCGCATCACCACGAGCCACGGCAGCGAATCGATCACGCCGTCGCGGGCAACGAGCGCATCGGCGTCACAAAGATAGTAGGTGCGGCAGCGCGAATAGCGCGCGCCGAAGTCGCTGACGAGCGTTTTGGCGATCGCGTCCGCGCCCACGCTGCGCGCCGGAAACGCAATATTCGGCGTGGCCAGCGAAAACGTCAGCACCGCGTCGGGCGCGAAGGCTTCGTGGATGCGCTCGGGCTTCGTGTTGTCCTTCGCGTCGATATAGGTTTCGAGCGCCTGGCGGTAATGGGCGAGCAGCGAGTCGGGCAACGGGTCGGAGAAGGAACCGGTCATGGAAGGCGGTTGATGCGAGAGGAAGTCGTTCACTTTACCCCGCGCCGCATCCCGATCACGCAAACACCCGCGCGGCGCAGGGTCAGCCCTTCTGCAACAACGCCTTCAAACTCGCGAGCCGATCCTTCGGCGTCATGGGCGCTTCTTCGGGCGTGGGCGGCGGCGCGTCGTCGAGTCCCATTTCGGGGATGAAGCGCGACGCCTCGCACACCACCGTTTCGCGCGCGCGCTTGCGCTTCTTGCACCAGTTCAGATGCAGGCTGCGCTGCGCACGCGTGATCGCCACGTACATGAGGCGGCGTTCTTCCTCGATGCGCGCGTCGTCGACGATGTCGTCTTCCGAGCCGCCGCGATGCGGCATGATGCCCTCTTCCACGCCCACGAGAAACACGTGCGGATATTCCAGCCCCTTCGACGCATGCACGGTCGAAAGCCGCACGGCGTCCGGGTCCTCCTCCTTGCCTTCGAGCATCGACATCAGCGCAACGGTTTGAATCAGGCCCATGAGGTTCTTGCCGGTGTCCGCGAGACCGTCGGCGTTGTCGTAGCCCGTTGCTTCGCTGTCCTCACCGATCTCCTGTTCCGGCTTCGTGCCCTTGCGCTTGAGCCATTCCAGGAATTCCAGCACGTTCTGCCACTTCGACTGCGCCTGGCGCTCGTCGAACGCGTCGTAGAGGTAAGCCTCGTAGTGGATCGCGTCCATCAGATCGTCCAGCACGACCGTCGCCGGATCTTTGTGCGCGCGCTCGGCGAGGCGCTGCATGAAGTCGCAGAACACGCGCATCGGCTCGACCTGGCGCGCCGAAAGCCGCGCCTCGATGCCGCCCATGTAGACGGCCTCGAACAGCGACACCTTCGCCTGCCCCGCGAACGCGCCGAGCGCTTCGAGCGTCGTATTGCCCACGCCGCGGCGCGGGGTGGTGATCGCGCGGATGAACGCGGGATCGTCGTCGTGATTGGCGATCAGGCGCAGGTACGCGCAGAGATCCTTGATCTCGGCCTTGTCGAAAAACGACTGGCCGCCCGAGAGCACGTACGGAATGCGCTCGCGGCGCAGCACCTGCTCGAAGATGCGCGCCTGAAAGTTGCCGCGATACAGAATGGCGTAGTCGCGAAACTGCGCGCGCCGCTCGAACTTGTGCGCCGAAAGCCGGAACACCACCGACTCGGCCTCGTGCTCTTCGTCGTTGCAAGGCGTGACGGTGATCGTGTCGCCCATGCCGTGCTCGGACCACAGCTTCTTCTCGAACAGCTTCGGATTGTTCGCGATGACGTTGTTCGCCGCCGTGAGAATGCGCACCGTCGAGCGGTAGTTCTGCTCCAACTTGATGACGTGCAGCTTCGGGAAGTCCTTGCCGAGCTGCGCGAGATTTTCGAGCGTCGCGCCGCGCCAGCCGTAGATCGCCTGATCGTCGTCGCCCACGGCCGTGAACGCCGCGCGCGGGCCCGCGAGCAGCTTGAGCAGCGTGTACTGGCAGGCGTTGGTGTCCTGGTATTCGTCGATCAGCAGGTAGCGCAGCTTGTTCTGCCAGCGCTCGCGCACCGGCTCGTTCTGCGCGAACAGTTCGGCGGGCAGGCGGATCAGATCGTCGAAGTCCACGGCCTGGTACGCGTGCAGCGTCGCCACGTAATTGCGGTAGACGATGGCGGCCTGGTGCTCGTCCTCGTTCGACGCCGTGGCAAGCGCCTCTTCGGGCATCACGAGACCGTTTTTCCAGAGCGAGATGATCGACTGGATCTTGCGGATAAAGCCTTTATCCGTCGATCCGACCTGCTCCTGGATCATGGCGAAGCAGTCGTCCGAATCCATGATCGAGAATTGCGGCTTCAGGCCCAGATGCTCGGCTTCCTGGCGCAGGATCTGCACGCCCAGCGAGTGGAACGTACATACCGTGAGCTGGTTCACCGGCACCTTGCGGCCTTCCTTGCCGGGCGTGGTGAGCGTCTTGCCTTCGAGCAGCTTGCCCACGCGCTCGCGCATTTCGGCGGCGGCCTTGTTCGTGAACGTGACGGCCGCGATATGGCGCGGCTCGAAACCTTTCGCTTCGATCAGGTGCGCGATTTTCTGCGTGATGACGCGCGTCTTGCCGCTACCCGCGCCCGCGAGCACGAGACAGGGACCGTCGAGATAGCGCACCGCTTCGCTTTGGGCGGAATTAAGGCCTGCGGACATCGTTGCTGGATTGGAAAAACGGGTGGTACGGCTGAGGCGCGCGGCGCCGCGCTCCACGACAAAGGGAAACGCGGCGGTCCGCGCGGCGCGAGGCGTCGGCCTCTCACGCGGGAGGTGCGATGTTAACACGGCGCGAGGCCGCGACGATGCGGCCCCGACAATACCGCCGCGTCGTCGCCGCCGCGTTGGCGAAAGTCGCTGTTGTCGCTGTTGTCGCCTTTGTCGCCTTTGTCGCCTTTGTCGCCTTTGTCGCCTTGCCGCCCCGCCGCTCGGCATCGCCATGGAATCGCCGTGGATATCGCTCGATTCCAGCCGATCCGTCCCTCGCCCGAACGCGTGCGTCCGGCGCCCGTGCCACAATACCGGGCTCCCGCCACTCGCGGCCGCGCTACCCGCGCCGCCGCTCACACGTTGGAAAGAGGAAGCGCTTCATGACAGCACCGCTGCAAATCGGCCTGATGGGTTATGGCTTCGCCGGTCAGACCTTTCACGCGCCTGTGATCGCCCATAGCGGCGCCGCGCAACTTTCGGCCATCGCCACGAGCCAGGCCGGGCGCGCGCAGGCCGATTACCCCGACACCGCGATCGTCCCCGACATCGACGCGCTGCTTTCGATCGACGCCATCGAATGCGTCGTGATCGCCACGCCCAACGACACCCACTACGAACTCGCGCGCCGCACGCTGGAACGCGGCAAGCACGTGCTCGTCGACAAGCCGGTCACGCTCACCGCCGAACAGGCGCGCACGCTCGCCGCCGTCGCGAAGCAGCGCGGCCTCGTGTTCGCGCCGTTCCACAACCGGCGCTGGGACGGCGATTTCCTCACGGTGCGCGAGTTGATCGCGAGCGGCGAACTGGGCCGCGTGACGCAATTCGAATCGCATTTCGACCGCTTCCGCCCGCTCGTGCGCCAGCGCTGGCGCGAGGACGCCACGCGCGGCGGCGGCCTGCTCTACGACCTCGGGCCGCATCTGATCGACCAGACGCTCGCGCTGTTCGGCACGCCCGAAGCCGTCACGGCCTTCGTGCATACGCGCCGCGACAACGCGAGCGCGCCCGACTACGCGCACCTCGTGCTGCGCTACGCCGGTCTCGACGCCGTGCTGCACGCGAGCGCGCTGGCCGCGTTCGCGCCGCGCTTCGTCGTTCACGGCACGCGCGGCAGCTATCTGAAGAACGGCCTCGACACGCAGGAAGATCAGCTCAAGGCCGGCTTGCGCCCGGGTCAGAACGGCTTCGGCGCGGGCAACGAGCCGGGCCGTCTGCACGTGCTCGCCGACGACGGCCAGGAAACCGAACGCGACGTGCCCAACGCCGCCGGCAATTACGCCGGCCTCTATCGCGCGCTGGCTGCCGCGATCCGCGAAGGCACGCCGTTCCCGGTGAGCCCGCAGGATGCTGTCGACGTAATGACGATCGTCGAACTCGCCATGCAAAGCGCCGCCGAAGGCCGCACGCTGCCGTTCGCGCGCGCTTGAGCGTATTTAGGGCGCGCTCGGGTGCGTTTTTTGGGTGCGTTTTCAGGCACGTTCCCGCGGCGCCTCCTTCACGCACGCCGCCGCTGGGCCTCGCTTGCATTTGCCCGACGCCGCTGAAAGCTCCATACAAACGGTTACACCTGCCGCGCGCCGCGCCGTCATCGCACGGTGCGCGCCGTACGTTGCCTTTCTGCATGCCGCGGAAAAGCAAAAACGAACAACAGGAGATTTCATGATCCGCTACCACCACGCCCTTCGCTTCATGACCGCCGCGTCGCTCGCCGCGAGCCTTGCCGCGTGCGTCGTCACGCCGCCCGCGCAGCACTATGCCGGTCCGTCGCCGCATCAGGAAAGCGTCGAACGCCTGCATCAAGTCGACGGCCGCATCGACAATCTCGGTCATCGCATCGACGCGCGCGTTTCGCAGGGCTACTATCCGCCGCCGCAGGGCGGCGCGCTGCATCACCGCCTCGACACGATTCGCGGCGAAGCGCACGACATGGCCGCGCAGCATGGCGGCGGCCTTTCCGTCGACGAACATCACGTGCTGGGCCAGGAACTCGATCAGGCTGCGCGCGCGATCGGCGGATAAAGCAGCGGATAAAGCAACGCGTGGGCGGCGGGACGAGCGGCAGATCAATCGGCGCATCGAGCGGCACTGTCGACGGATAAAGCAACGCATCCGCACGCAAACGCAGCCGCAAATGCAACCGCAAAGGCAGCCGGAAGCGCAGCCGCAAATGTAGCCGCAAACGCAGCCGGAAGCGCGCGACGATCGCCGCCCCGGCCCTCTTTATCGTCCGGATAAGGCAGGCAGCGCGCAAGCGCCGCCCAGCGGCCGTTTGCGTGCGCTCCCCGCGCCGCGCACCGAATTTTTACGCATTGACACGCCCCGGAAGCGTCCCGCACAATCGCTGCGCGCGCCGGGAGAGCGCGCCGCCACGCACGAGGCTTCTCGGGCAAGGCGGCGCCGCCGAAGGGGCAACCCACAAACTCTCAGGCAAAAGGACCGTGCGCGCCGGACCTTTGCGAGCGCTCCGTTAAGGAGCAGCACGCAAATCCGCACTCTGGAGAGCGGCAGTAGTTCGTCGATCGGTCGTGGATCGTATCGGCGTTCAGGCTGCCCACCGAAGGGGCGCGCGCCAGCCGCAACGGCGCAATCTCTCAGGTACCGAGGACAGAGGGGCCATGCAAGACCGACCACGGGCATCGTGCCCGCGGCGCGTCCTGCATGGCCCTTTTCGTTTCTCGCGCGAATTTTCGCGACTGCCCGAGGCCCCATGACCGAACTCAAACGCACCCCGCTCAACGACACGCACCGCGCGCTCAACGCCCGCATGGTCGATTTCGGCGGCTGGGACATGCCCGTCAACTACGGCTCGCAGATCGACGAGCATCGCGCCGTGCGCACCGACGCCGGCATGTTCGACGTCTCGCACATGTGCGTCGTCGATTTCGCGGGCGCGAAGGCGCGCGAGTTTTTCGCGCGCGCACTCGCCAATAACGTCGCCAGGCTCGTCACGCCGGGCAAGGCGCTCTACTCGTGCATGCTCAACGCGCAAGGCGGCGTGATCGACGATCTCATCGTCTATTACTTCGCCGACGACGAATTCCGCACCGTCGTCAACGCGGGCACGGCCGAAAAAGACATCGCCTGGTTCGAGAAGCTCAACGCCGAAGGCGGCTTCGGCCTGACCATCACGCCGCGCCGCGATCTGTCGATCGTCGCCGTGCAAGGCCCGAACGCGCGCGAGAAAGTCTGGCAGGTCGCGCCCTCCTCGCGCAGCGCCACGGAAGTGCTCAAGCCCTTCAACGCCGCGAAGATCGAAGCCACGCCGTTCGGCGAGCTGATGATCGCGCGCACCGGCTACACGGGCGAGGACGGTTTCGAAGTCGTGCTGCCCTCGGCGGCCGTGGCCGAATTCTGGAGCGCCCTGCAAGGCCAGGGCGTGAAGCCCTGCGGTTTGGGCGCGCGCGACACGCTGCGCCTCGAAGCGGGCATGAACCTCTACGGCCAGGACATGGACGAAGGCGTCTCGCCGCTCGACGCCGGCCTCGCCTGGACCGTCGACATGAAAGACGCGCGCGACTTCGTCGGCCGCGCGGCGCTGGAGAAGAACGGCACGCGCTCGGCTTTCGTCGGCCTGATTCTCCAGAAGGAAAACGGCAAGGCCGGCGGCGTGCTGCGCGCGCACCAGAAGGTGCTCACGGCGCACGGCGAAGGCGAGATCACGAGCGGCACGTTCTCGCCCTCGATGCAGGAATCCATCGCCTTCGCGCGCGTGCCGCACGGCGTGCAGCCGGGCGACGTCGTGCAGGTGCAGATCCGTGACAAAGCCCTTCCCGCAAGCGTGGTAAAACTGCCGTTCGTGCGCAACGGCAAGGTGCTCGCCGCCTGATCCGCCGCGCACGCCTCCCCTTTTGAATCCATAAAACCGCACCACGCACTGGAGCAACCATGAGCATCCCGGCCGATCTGAAATACACCGAATCGCACGAGTGGATTCGCACCGAAGCCGACGGCACGCTGACCGTCGGCATCACGGACCACGCGCAGGAAGCGCTCGGCGACATCGTGTTCCTCGAACTGCCCGAAGCGGGCCGCGCGGTCACCGCCGGCGACGCCGTGGCCGTGATCGAGTCGGTCAAGGCCGCCTCGGACATCTACGCGCCGGTTTCGGGCGAGATCGTCGAATCGAACACGTCGCTCGTCGACACGCCCGACCAGGTGAACGGCGCGCCGTACGAATCGTGGCTGTTCAAGATCAAGCCCGCCGCCGACGCCAAGCTCGATTCGCTGATCGACGCCGCGGCTTACGGCAAGGCCATCGGCGAGTAATTCGCCCTAACCGCGGCGGCGCGGCGGCGCGCGCGTTATTCCCTGCAATATCGCGCGAAAACCGCATACAACCGCACATCACCGCGCGCGCCGCCCGCGCCGGCAGGAAACTCCATGAAGCTCGAACACCCGGACCTCTTGATGAACGCCCCGCTCTCGCTCGCCACGCTCGAAGCGCATGACGCTTTCGCCGCCCGCCACATCGGCCCCGACGCGGCCGACCAGCAGGCGATGCTCGACGCGCTGGGCTTCGCCTCGCGCGCCGCGCTGATCGACGCGGTGATTCCCGCGAAAATCCGCCGCAAGGAAACGCTGCCGCTCGGGCCGTTCGCGCAACCGCGCTCGGAAGCCGAGGCGCTCGCGGCCCTGCGCGCGCTCGCCAACAAGAACCAGGTGTTCCGCTCGTATATCGGGCAAGGTTATTTCGACACGCACACGCCCGCCGTCATCCTGCGCAACGTGCTCGAAAACCCGGCGTGGTACACGGCTTACACGCCGTATCAGCCGGAAATCTCGCAAGGCCGTCTGGAAGCGCTGCTCAATTTCCAGCAGATGATCGTCGATCTCACGGGTCTCGCGATCTCCAACGCCTCGCTGCTCGACGAGGCCACCGCCGCCGCCGAAGCCATGACGCTCGTGCAGCGCGTGGGCAAGTCGAAGTCGAACGTGTTCTTCGTCGCCGACGACGTGCTGCCGCAAACCCTCGAAGTGGTGAAAACGCGCGCGAAGCCGATCGGCATCGAAGTGAAGGTCGGGCCCGCGGCCGACGCGGCCACGGCCGGCGCGTTCGGCGTGCTGCTGCAATATCCGGGCGTCGACGGCGACGTGCGCGACTATCGCGAACTCGCCCGGGCCGTGCATGCGGCGGGCGGCGCGGTGATCGCCGCGGCCGATCTGCTCGCGCTCACCGTGCTCGCGCCGCCGGGAGAGTGGGGCGCCGACGTCGCCGTGGGCAACTCGCAGCGCTTTGGCGTGCCGATGGGCTTCGGCGGCCCGCACGCCGCGTTTCTCGCCGTGAAGGACGAATTCAAGCGCCAGATGCCGGGCCGCCTCGTGGGCGTGACCGTCGACGCGCAAGGCAACCCGGCGCTGCGCCTCGCGCTGCAAACGCGCGAGCAGCACATTCGGCGCGAAAAGGCCACCTCGAACGTCTGCACGGCGCAAGCGCTGCTCGCGATCATGGCGAGCATGTACGCCGTCTATCACGGTCCGCAGGGCCTGAAACGCATCGCGCTGCGCGTGAACCGCGTGGCCGCCATTCTCGCGGCGGGCGCGAAGCGGCTCGGCTACGCGCTCGTCAACGAGTCGTTCTTCGACACGCTCACGTTCGAAGCCGGCGCGCGCACGCAGGCGCTGCACGACGCGGCGCTCGCGCGCGGCATGAACCTGCGCCGCGTGAGCGACACGCGCGTGGGCGTTTCCGTCGACGAAACCACCACGCGCGCCGATCTCGCCGACCTGCTCGCCGTGTTCGCGCAAGCCGCGTTCGCGAGCGAGGCGCCTTCGGTCGACGCGCTCGACGCCGAACTCGCCGCGCAGGCCGGTTCGCAAGCCGCCTCGTTCCCGGCCGCGCTCGTGCGCGAAAGCGCGTACCTCGCGCATCCGGTGTTCAATCGCCATCATTCGGAAACGGAAATGCTGCGCTACCTGCGCAGTCTTTCGGACAAGGATCTCGCGCTCGACCGCTCGATGATTCCGCTCGGCTCATGCACGATGAAGCTCAACGCGACGTCGGAAATGCTGCCGGTCACGTGGCCCGAATTCGGCCGCATTCACCCGTTCGCGCCCGCCGAGCAAACCGTCGGGTATCGCGAGATGGTCGATCAGCTCGAACAGATGCTCGTGGCCGCCACCGGCTACGCCGCCGTTTCGCTGCAACCGAACGCCGGCTCGCAAGGCGAGTACGCGGGCCTGCTCATCATTCAGGCGTATCACGCCTCGCGCGGCGACGCGCACCGCAACGTCTGCCTGATCCCGGCTTCGGCGCACGGCACCAATCCGGCTTCGGCGCAAATGGCCGGCATGCAGGTCGTGGTCGTGGCCTGCGACGCGCAAGGCAACGTCGATCTCGCCGACCTCAAGGCCAAGGCCGAGCAGCACGCCGCGAAGCTCGCCGCCATCATGATCACGTACCCGTCCACGCACGGCGTGTTCGAGGAAAACGTGCGCGAAGTGTGCGAGATCGTGCATGCGCACGGCGGCCAGGTGTACGTGGACGGCGCGAACATGAACGCGATGGTCGGTCTTGCCGCGCCCGGCCAGTTCGGCGGCGACGTCTCGCACCTGAACCTGCACAAGACCTTCTGCATTCCGCACGGCGGCGGCGGGCCGGGCGTCGGCCCGGTGGCCGTGGGCGCGCATCTCGCGCAGTTCCTGCCGAACCAGCTTTCGAGCGGCTACAAGCGCGACGAGCACGGCATCGGCGCAGTGAGCGGCGCACCTTACGGCTCGGCGTCCATCCTGCCGATTTCGTGGATGTATATCGCGATGATGGGCGCGGCGAACCTCACCGCCGCGACCGAAAACGCCATCCTCAACGCGAATTACGTCGCCAAGCGCCTTGCGCCGCACTTTCCGGTGCTTTACAGCGGCCCTGGCGGCCTCGTCGCGCACGAGTGCATCCTCGATCTGCGCCCGATCAAGGACGCGAGCGGCATCACTGTCGACGACGTCGCCAAGCGTCTGATGGATTACGGTTTCCATGCGCCCACCATGAGCTTCCCGGTGCCGGGCACGCTCATGGTGGAGCCGACCGAATCGGAATCGAAGGAGGAGCTGGATCGCTTCATCGACGCCATGGTTGCAATTCGTGAGGAAATTCGCGCCGTGGAGGAAGGCCGCGCCGACAAGGAGGACAACCCGCTGCGCCACGCGCCGCACACGGCCGCCGTGGTGATCGCCAACGACTGGCAGCACGCCTACTCGCGCGAGCAGGCCGCGTATCCGGTCGCGTCGCTCGTCGCGCGCAAGTACTGGCCGCCGGTCGGCCGCGCCGACAACGCTTACGGCGACCGCAACCTGTTCTGCTCGTGCGTGCCGGTAAGCGAGTACGCCGGCCAGGACGCGGGCGAATAACCCGGCACAAGCGGGCACAAGCGGGCATCGGCAAACGATCGGAGGGACGAGCCCGCGTCCGCGAGCGGCACAAGCGCGCACCCGCCGCGCCCCGCGGCCATGAGGCCCGAGGTGCGGGCCGCCATATCGGAGCCATATCGGAGCCATATCGGAGCCGCGTCGGAGCCGCATAGGCGCCGGATTGACCGGGACGATGCGGCGGCGGCCATCCGATTCACATTTGCCGCCGCAAACCGTTAACATCACACACCTGTCAGCCTTGAATCAGGGAGTCGCGCATGGCGCGGAAGGTGGGGATGGACTCGATGCGGATTGCCTCGCCGGCCTGCGCGCTCGCGGCGCGCGCGGC
Organism: Paraburkholderia sp. J41; assembly: GCF_905220235.1. Lineage (NCBI taxonomy): Bacteria > Pseudomonadati > Pseudomonadota > Betaproteobacteria > Burkholderiales > Burkholderiaceae > Paraburkholderia > Paraburkholderia sp. J41. The sequence continues at coordinate 62,193 of NZ_CAJMZE010000010.1, forward strand.
TTTGGCGCTTGCGGCTTTGGCGTGGGCGGGCGCAGCCGGCGCGGCCATGAATTTTTGCGCGGCGCCCGCCTTGCAGACGAGCGAGCGCACGAATTCCGACCCCGGCGTGAAGGCGCTCGTGGCCGAGGTGCAGTCGCACGTGAACGACGTGCCGCATCCGCTCGTCGCGCTGCACACGGAAGGCACGCTGCCGCACGAGGGCATCTACGACCAGAGCGTGGAAGCGGCGAAGGAACTCGACCTCATGCGCAACGCGGCGCTCGCGTGGCGCGCGACGAGCGACGAACGTTATCTGCGGCTCGTCGACCGGTTTTTGCTCGCCTGGGTCACGACGTACAAGCCCGATTTCAATCCCATCGACGAAACGCGTTTCGAAGGGCTGATTCTCGCGTACGACATGACGGCCAGCGCGCTGCCCGTGAAAACGCGCAACGCGACAATGCAGTTTCTCAACACGTTCGCAAACGGCTATATCGCGCAAATCGACGCGCAAAAGCGTCCGCTCAAGGGCACGTTCGCGAACAACTGGCAAAGCCATCGCATCAAGCTGATCGCGATGATCGCGTTCACGCTCGACAACCGCAAGACGATCGCAACGGCGCAGCGCCTGTTCGTCGAGCATATCGGCGACAACATCGCGCCCAACGGCGCCACGCTCGATTTCAGCGAACGCGACGCGCTGCATTACGTGACTTACGACTTGCAGCCGCTCGTGACGGCCGCGCTCGCCGCGCGCCGCCACAACCGCAACTGGCTGCCGGAACGCGCGCCCAACGGCGCGTCGCTCGCGGCGGCGCTGGACTGGCTCAAGCCTTACGCGCTCGGCGAGAAAACGCACGACGAATTCGTGCATTCGAGCGTGCCGTTCGACGCGAAGCGGCGCGAAGCGGGTCTGCCCGGCTATACCGGCGCGTGGGACCCGAAGAACGCCGCCGAGCTGTATCACCTCGCGGCGCGACTGGAAGGCCGTTATGCGCCGGTCGCGCTGAAACTCGCGCCCACGCCACCCGCGTGGCTCGCGGTCTGTCTGCCGTTGCCCGCGCGCTGATATCCGGCGCGCGTTTGAAGGTTGCCGCGGCGGCATGAGTCATTCGATGCCGCGCACCACGCGGCATCGCTTCACACAACGTTAGACAAAGCAGGAGCAGCACCCATGGCAGTGAGCGTTTTCGATCTCTTCAAAATCGGCATCGGGCCGTCCAGCTCGCACACGGTCGGGCCGATGCGCGCGGCGCTGATGTTCGTCGAGGGACTCGAGCGCGACGCGCTGCTCGCCGCCACGGCGAGCGTGAAGGTCGAGCTGTACGGCTCGCTCGGCGCCACCGGCAAGGGCCACGGCACCGACCGCGGCGTCATGCTCGGCCTGATGGGCGACGCGCCCGACACCGTGAATCCCGACACCATCGCCGCGAAGCTCGACGCCGTGCGCGCCACGCGCACGCTCGCGCTGCTCGGCACGCACGCCATTGCGTTCACGCAGAAAGAGCACATCGCGTTCTATCGCCAGGCGCTCGCCGAACACCCGAACGGCATGAAGCTGCGCGCGCTCGACGCCGCCGGCGCGACGCTGCGCGAAAGCACCTATCTTTCCGTGGGCGGCGGTTTCGTCGTGACGGCGGGCGCGCCCAACACCAGGGTGCTCGAAGCCGCGCAGCAATTGCCGCATCCGTTTCGCACCGGCGCGGAACTGCTCGCGCTGTGCGCATCCACGGGCAAAAGCGTCGCGCAACTCATGCTCGAAAACGAACGCGCGTGGCACGGCGACGTGGAAATCCGCACCGGCCTGCTGCGTATCTGGGACGTGATGCAGTCGTGCGTGTCGCGCGGCTGCGGCATCGGCAACCCCGACGCCGAAGGCACGCTGCCCGGCCCGTTCCAGGTCAAGCGCCGCGCGCCGCAGCTTTATCGCGCGCTCACGGCGCACCCCGAACGCGCGCTGCAAGACCCGCTTTCGATGATCGACTGGATCAATCTCTACGCGATCGCCGTGAACGAGGAAAACGCGGCGGGCGGCCGCGTCGTCACCGCGCCCACCAACGGCGCGGCCGGCATCATTCCCGCCGTGCTGCATTACTACGTGCGCTTCACGCCCGGCGCAAACGAGCAAGGCGTGATCGACTTTCTGCTCACGGCAGCCGCGATCGGCATTCTCTACAAGCTCAATGCGTCGATTTCGGGCGCGGAAGTCGGTTGCCAGGGCGAAGTGGGCGTGGCCTGCTCGATGGCGGCGGGCGCGCTCGCGGCCGTGCTGGGCGGCACGCCGCTGCAAGTGGAAAACGCCGCCGAAATCGGCATGGAACACAACCTTGGCCTCACCTGCGACCCGGTGGGCGGCATGGTGCAGATTCCCTGCATCGAGCGCAATGCCATGGCTTCGGTGAAGGCCGTGAACGCCGCGCGCATGGCGCTGCGCGGCGACGGCGCGCATTACGTTTCGCTCGATTCCGTCATCAAGACGATGCGCGAAACCGGCGCCGACATGAAAACGAAGTACAAGGAGACGTCGCGCGGCGGCCTCGCGGTGAATATCGTGGAGTGCTAACGATTTGCTGCGCAGGTGCCGCCGCGCGGCGGTGTGCGTTCGACGTTTGAACCGCTGATTTCGACGTTTCGGAAAAGGAGCAAGCCTCGCCATGCAGCAGAATGATTCCGCCGCCGCGCAGCGCACCACCACGGGCGCGCGTCTTGTCGTCGACGCGCTCCTCGCCAATGGCGTCGAGCGCGTGTTCTGCGTGCCCGGCGAGAGTTATCTCGCGGTGCTCGACGCGCTCTCCGACGAAACGCCGCGCATCGCCACCGTGGTGTGCCGCCACGAAGCCGCCGCCGCGAACATGGCGGAAGCCGTCGGCAAGCTCACCGGCAAGCCGGGCGTCGCGCTCGTCACGCGCGGGCCGGGCGCCACGCACGCGTCCATCGGCGTACACACCGCGTTTCAGGACTCCACGCCGATGATCCTGCTGATCGGTCAGGTCGCGCGCGAGCAGATGGACCGCGAAGCGTTTCAGGAAATCGACTATCGGCGCATGTTCGGGCAAATGGCGAAGTGGGTCGCGCAAATCGACGACGCGCGCCGCGTGCCCGAATATCTGAGCCACGCGTTTCACGTCGCGATGTCGGGGCGGCCCGGACCGGTCGTGCTCGCGTTGCCCGAGGACATGCTGAGCGGCGCGATTCCCGCCGCCGAGGCGCAAGCCGTGCCGCCCGCCGCGCAACGCGTGCAGGCGTCGCCGTCGGCGGCACAGATGGCGCGCGTGCGCGAACGGCTCGCGGCGGCGAAAGCGCCGTTCGTGATCGCGGGCGGCCATGGCTGGACGCCGCAGGCCACGGCCGACCTGCAACGTTTCGTCGAGAACTGGCAATTGCCGGTCGGGCTCGCGTTCCGCTTTCAGGACACGCTCGACAACGAGCATCCGAACTATGCGGGCGACGTGGGGCTCGGCGTGAATCCCGCGCTCGCCAGGCGCATTCGCGAAGCCGACGTGCTGCTCGCGCTCGGGCCGCGTCTGGGCGAATCCACCACGGGCGGCTACGCGCTGTTCGACATCCCCAAAACGAAGCAAACGCTCATTCACGTTCATCAGGGCGCGGAAGAACTGGGGCGCGTCTATGCCGCCGACGTACCGATCGTGTCAGGGCTCGCCGAAATGGCGGCGCAACTCGCGGCGCTCCCCGCGCCGCCGCAACCCGCGTGGTCGGGCAGCGCCGCCGCCGCGCACGCGGCATATCTCGCATGGCGCGAGCCGCTGCCGATGCCCGGCGACGTGCAGCTAGGCGAAGTGATGCAGCAATTGCGCGCGCGCCTGCCCGCGGATGCCATCGTGACCAACGGCGCGGGCAATTACGCGACGTGGCTGCACCGGCATTTCGCGTACCGGCACTTTCGCTCGCAGCTTGCGCCCACGAGCGGCGCAATGGGTTACGGCGTGCCGGCCGCCATTGCCGCGAAGTCGCTGTATCCCGCGCGCACTGTGGTCGCGCTCGCGGGCGACGGCTGCTTCATGATGGCGTCCTCCGAACTCGCGACGGCCATGCAATACGGGCTGAACGTCGTGTTCATCGTCGTGAACAACGCGCATTACGGCACGATCCGCATGCATCAGGAGCGGCATTACCCGCACCGCGTACACGGCACGCAGCTCACGAACCCCGACTTCGCGGCGTTCGCGCAGTCGTTCGGCGCGCACGGCGAAGTCGTCACCGCAACCGCGCAATTCGCGAGCGCGCTGGAGCGCGCGCTCACGGCCGGCAAACCGGCGCTCATCGAAATCCGCGTGACGAAGGAAGCCAGCACGCCCGCCGCCACGCTCGAACAGATCCGCGAAGCCGGCAGGAAAGCGCGCGGCGAATGAGCCACAAGGACTCCTGAATAGTCTCACCGTTGCGCTCGCCGTCGCGCGAAGCGCAAAAGAAAAAAGCCTCGCGGGCATGCACCCGCGAGGCTTTTTCTGCTTCCTGCTTGCTGAGCCGAACGCGGCGCTTACTTGCCGCCCACGCTTTGCAGCGTCGTCCACTTGCCGTCGACGACCTTGTACAGCGTGATGCCGCCGTTCTTCAGATCGCCCTTCGCGTCGTACGCGAGGTGCGACGTGGTGACAGCCTGCATGTCGGTCTTCGCGAGGAACGGCAGGTACTTCGCCGGGTCCGTCGAGTTGGCCTTCTTCATGGCCGTGAACATCGCCATGGCGCCGTCGTAGGCGTACGGCGAGTACGTCTGCACGTCTTCGCCGAAGCGCTTCTTGTACTTCTCCACGTAGTCCTTGCCGCCGGGCATCTGGTCGAGCGGCAGGCCGGCGAGCGAGGCCACCGTGCCGTTCGCCGCGTCGCCCGCGATTTGCAGGAACGTGGGCGTATGCACCATTTCGCCGCCCATCAGCGGCGCCTTGATGCCGAGCGACTTCATCTGCTTGACCATCGGCGCGGCTTGCGAGTCGGCGCCGCCGAAGTAGACCAGATCCGGGTTCATCGCCTTCGCCTTCGTCAGGACCGACTTGAAGTCGACGGCCTTGTCGTTGGTGTATTCGCGGTCGATGATGTTGCCGCCGGCGGCCTTCGCGGCCTTCGTGAATTCGTCGGCGAGACCCTGGCCGTAGGCCGTGCGGTCGTCGATCACGACGATCTTCTTCATGCCGAGGTTCTTCACGGCGAACGCGCCCGCGACCGAACCTTGCTGCGTGTCCGAGGTCATCATGCGGAACGTCGTCTTGAAGCCCTGCTGCGTGTATTCGGGCGCCGTCGCCATGGCGATTTCGGGAATGCCCGCGTTCGCGTAGATGCGCGAAGCCGGGATCGTCGTGCCCGAATTGAAGTGGCCGAGCATGCCCTTGATGCCGTCGTCGACGAGCTTTTGCGCGACGGTCGTGCCGGTGCGCGGGTCGGCCTGGTCGTCGGCGGAATCCAGCACGAAGTGAACCGGCTTGCCGCCGATCACGGGCTTCGTTGCGTTCATCTCTTCCACCGCGAGCGTGATGCCGTTCTGGAAGTCCTTGCCGTAGTGCGCCTGCGCGCCCGTCATCGGGCCGGCGAAACCGATCTTCACGTCTTCGGCCTGTTGCGCGTGCGCCGTCCCCGCCAGCGACACGGCGGCAAGCAGCGTTGCGCCTGCCAGCTGCTTCATGATGTGTTGCATTGCTTCTCCTTGGTACCAGGTATCGAATGAGCGGCTTTGGCGCGAGAGCCTTGCCGCTTCCTTGTCTTGAGACGACCGGTAGTATCGCTTGCGTTTAGCCGATCGTCATCAAGTTTGCGTTGCCGCCTGCTGCTGCCGTATTCACGCTCACCGAACGTTCCGCGAGGAGACGTTCGAGCGCGTAATCTTCGTCGCCGTTGGCGAGCGCATGCGCCGCCACGCCTTGCACCGAGACGATCGGTCCCGGCCGCTTGGCCACTTCCTTCACGAGCGCGAGCAGTTCGTCGCTGTCGCCCTCGAACAGCACCGCGTCGTAATGGGCGTCCGCATTCTTCTTCACCGCCGCGTGCGCCTTGAGCGGCGCGGGCAGCGCGCTCACCAGCGCCTCGCCGGCCGCGCCCTGGAACAGCGCGCGGTTGCCCGTGGCGATGACCGCCGCGAGCTGCGCGCGCGCGCCGGTGGACGTGGACGGCACGCACAGCACCGTGCCGCGCGCCGAGAGCGTGTAGGTGTTGCGCTCGCCCGTGGGGCCCGGCAGCACGGCCGTGGCGCCCGCGAGCACGTGTTCCAGATAGCCGTCGCAGCGCGCCGCCAGCGCGGGCTCGCGTTCGGCGATGAGCCAGTCGCGCAGCGCCGTCAATGCGCCGTGCGCCGATTGCGGCGCGGCGGGGCCGGATGCGTCCGCGCGCGGTTGATCGACGACCAGCGCATGGGCGAGCGACTTCGGCAGACCGGCAGGGCGCTTCGCGAGCAGACGCGAGAGATAGAGCGCGCCGCCCGCCTTCGGCCCGGTGCCCGAAAGCCCTTCGCCGCCGAACGGCTGCACGCCCACCACCGCGCCGATCACGTTGCGGTTCACGTAGATGTTGCCCACGTGCGCGCGGCCCACCACATGCGCGATGGTTTCGTCGATACGCGTATGAATGCCGAGCGTGAGGCCGTAGCCGGTCGCGCGGATCTGTTCGAGCAATTTGTCGAGCTGGCTGCGGCGATAGCGCACCACGTGCAGCACCGGCCCGAACACTTCGCGCTTGAGTTCGTCGAGGCTGTCGATCTCGATCAGCGTGGGCGGCACGAAGGTGCCCTGCGCGCAGGCTTCCGGCGCGCTCATCTGCATGACCTTGCGGCCCTTTTCGCGCATGGCGGCCACGTGCGAGTCGATGCCGCGCTTTGCGTCCACGTCGATCACGGGGCCGACGTCGGTCGAAAGGCGGTCGGGGTTGCCCACCGCGAGTTCCCGCATCGCGCCCGTCAGCATTTCGAGCGTGCGGTCGGCCACGTCGTCTTGCAGGCACAGCACGCGCAGCGCCGAGCAACGCTGGCCCGCCGAGTCGAACGCGCTTTGCAGCACGTCGGCGACCACCTGCTCCGCGAGCGCCGACGAATCGACGATCATCGCGTTCTGGCCGCCGGTTTCGGCGATCAGCGGAATCGGCCGGCCTTCCGAATCGAGGCGTTCCGAAAGCGTCTTGTTGATGAGGCGCGCGACTTCGGTCGAGCCGGTGAACATCACGGCGCGCGTGCGGGGGTCGGCCACCAGCGCCGCGCCCACGGTTTCGCCGGTGCCGGGCAGCAGTTGCACCGCGCCCGAGGGCACGCCCGCTTCGCGCAGGATGCGCACGGCTTGCGCGGCGATCAGCGGCGTTTGCTCGGCCGGTTTCGCGAGCACGGTGTTGCCGGCGGCGAGCGCGGCGGCCACCTGGCCCATGAAGATCGCGAGCGGGAAGTTCCACGGGCTGATGCACACGACCGGACCGAGCGGACGATGCGTGTCGTTCGAGAATTCGTCGCGGATCTGCGTGGAGTAATAGCGCAGGAAGTCGATGGCCTCGCGGATTTCCGACACCGCGTTCGGCAGCGACTTGCCCGCTTCGCGCACGATCAGGCCCATTAGCGTGTGCATTTGCGCTTCGAGCAGGTCGGCGGCGCGCGCGAGACAGTCGGCGCGCGCTTCGACGGGCGTCGCTTGCCAGATCGGCGCGGCGGCCACGGCGTGCGCGAGCGCGGCGCTCACGTGCTCGCTCGTCGCTTCCACCACGGTGCCCACCAGATCGCGATGATCGGCGGGATTGCGCACGTCGCGCGCGGTGCCTTCGGCGAGGTCGATATCGGCAAGCATGGGCGCGGCGCGCCACGGATGATGCGCGCTCGCCAGCAGCGCGGAGGACAGCGACGCGAGCCGATGCTCGTTCGACAGGTCGAGTCCCATCGAATTGAGACGCGCGTTGCCGAACAGTTCGCGCGGCAGCGGAATCTTCGCGTGCGGCGCGCCCGGCGGCACGACCTTCGCGGCGTCGTCGACGGGATTCGTCACGAGTTCGCTCACCGGCACGGTTTCATCGGCGATACGGTTCACGAACGACGTGTTCGCGCCGTTTTCGAGCAGCCGGCGCACGAGGTACGCGAGCAGCGTTTCGTGCGTGCCGACCGGCGCGTAGACGCGGCACGGACGGTTCAGCTTGCCCTGCGAGAGCGGCCCCGTGACCTCCTCGTAGAGCGGCTCGCCCATGCCGTGCAGGCACTGGAATTCGTACTGGCCGGGATAGTAGTTCTGGCCCGCGAGGTGATAGATCGCCGAAAGCGTGTACGCGTTGTGCGTGGCGAACTGCGGATACACCGCGTCCGGCGCGCCCAGCAGCTTCTTCGCGCACGCGAGGTACGAGACGTCCGTGTAGATCTTGCGCGTGTAGACGGGATAGCCTTCGAGGCCGTCCACCTGCGCGCGCTTGATTTCGGTGTCCCAGTACGCGCCCTTCACGAGGCGCACCATGATGCGGTGGCGGCTGCGGCGCGCGAGATCGACGATGTAATCGATCACGAACGGGCAGCGCTTCTGGTACGCCTGCACCACGAAGCCGATGCCGTTCCAGCCCGCGAGTTCCGGGTCGAAGCACAACGCTTCGAGCAGATCGAGCGAGATTTCGAGCCGGTCGGCTTCTTCCGCGTCGATATTGAGGCCGATGTCGTAGCGGCGCGCGAGAATCGCGAGCGCGCGCACGCGCGGCAGCAATTCGCTCATCGTGCGTTCCTGCTGCGCGCGCGAGTAGCGGGCGTGGAGCGCGGAAAGCTTGATGGAGATGCCCGGACCTTCGTAGATGCCGCGCCCGCCCGCGGCCTTGCCGATGGCGTGAATCGCCTGCTCGTAGGATGCGTAGTAGCGCTGCGCGTCGGCTTCGGTGGTCGCGGCTTCGCCGAGCATGTCGTAGGAGTAGCGAAAACCGCGCGCCTCGAACTTGCGGCTGTTCGCAAGCGCTTCCGAAATGTTCTCGCCGGTCACGAACTGCTCGCCCATCAGGCGCATCGCCATGTCCACGCCCTTGCGGATCAGCGGTTCGCCGCCCTTGCCGATCATGCGCGTGAGCGCCGAGGAAAGCCCCGTTTCGCTATTCGTCGTGACGAGCTTGCCCGTGATCATCAGGCCCCAGGTGGCCGCGTTCACGAACAGCGACGGCGCGTGACCCACGTGCGATTTCCAGTCGCCCTTGCTGATCTTGTCGCGAATGAGCGCGTCGCGCGTGGCGCGGTCGGGAATGCGCAGCAGCGCTTCGGCGAGGCACATCAGCGCCACGCCTTCCTGGCTGGAGAGCGAAAACTCGTGGATCAAGCCTTCCACGCCGCCGCCCGAGCGCTTGGCGCGCAGCGTTTCGACGAGCTTCGTGGCGAGCTTCGTGACGTCGCCGGTGAGATTGGCGGGCAAACGCGCCTCGCCGATCAGGAACGGCACGCACTCCGGCTCCGGGCGGCGGTATGCGGCCGTGATGGCCGCGCGCAGCACCGACTGCGGCTGCACGTTCTGCGCGAATTCGAGAAACGGATGCGAGGCGGCTTCGTCTTCGTCGTGGGTAGCACCGTCGGCGAGGTCGGTCGTGCCCACGTGACCGTTCAGCTCGGGCGGCAACTGGCCGTGCTCGATCTTTTCCAGGTACGCGAAGATCGCCTGCTTGATAAGCCAGTGCGGCGTGCGTTCGAGGCGCGTGGCGGCGTCCTTGAGCCGGGAGCGGAGCAGATCGTCGACTTTGACGCCAAGTGTGGTGCTAGCCATGTTTCCTTCGTATGCCGGCGAATGCGCGGCGGCGGTGACTGAAAAGTTGGCGAATCGTAACCCTCCAAATAAAAAGGTGCAACCACTTGAGCAGAATGGTTGCACCCCGACGAAACCCGTATGTGGCGTGCGTTTGCGGCCGATGTCCCGGTGCCGGGGCGCACCGTTTGCACTCGGTGTTTTCCCTGGCGCGAAAGTTTTGCGGAGAACCCTAATCGATTCCGCGGCCGCGCCGTTATACAAACAAGGACGGGGGTTGTTCGATCAAAAGAAAGATCGCGGGGCGAGGACCAACATGGAAAAGCTGATGGTGATTGCGGGAATCTGGGCGATGTGCGCCGCTTGCGCGGTCTTGTTCATCCGTGGCGCAACGGCGCAGTCGACGCGCCGCGTAGGTTTTGTCTCCGTGAAAGCGGGAGATGCGACGGGTCGCGCCGAGCCGTGAACGAAACATCGCGCGCGGGCGGCGAGGTTGGGCCGCTCGCGCGCGAAGCCGCAGATGGCGGCTTTGGGCGCGTGGTTTCGATGCCGGATACCGACGGGATGCGGTCGCGCTGGATGCGAGCGCCTGGATGCGGTCGGCTGGATGCGATCGGCTAGATATCCAGCGGATCGACTTCGAGATTCCAGCGCAGCACGCCGCGCTGCGCCCGCAGCATCGGCAGCCACGCGCGCAGCGTCGCCTGTAGCGCGGCGCGCGACTGGCTTTCCACGAGCAACTGCGCGCGGTGAACGTTCATCACCTTGACGATGGTGAGCGGCACCGCGTCGTAGACCGTCACGCGCGCGGCGGCGGGCAGCGTCGCGAGCGCTTCGCCCGCTTGCGCGAGAAACGCGAGCGCGGCTTCGAGCGTGCGCCCTTCGGCGCGCAGCAGCGCCTGATAGACGAACGGCGGCAAATGCGCGTCGCGCCGCTCCCCCAATTGCGTATTCGCGAATCCCACGTAGTCCTGGCGCGCCAGCGCGTGATAGAGCGCGTGGCGCGGATAACGCGTCTGCACCAGCACTTCGCCCGGCAAACCGGCGCGGCCCGCGCGCCCGCTCACCTGCATCAGTTGCGCGAAGAGGCGCTCGCTCGCGCGAAAGTCGTGCGAAAACAGCGCGTTGTCGGCATTGAGCACGCCGACGAGCGAAACGCGCTGGAAATCGTGCCCTTTCGCGATCATCTGCGTGCCGACGAGAATGTCCACGTCGCCCGCATGCACGCCGGAAAAAAGCGCCTGCGCGCTGCCCTTGCGGCGCGTGCTGTCGGCGTCGATCCGCAATACGCGCGCGCCCGGCACCGCGCTCGCGAGCGCCTCCTCGATCCGCTGCGTGCCGCGTCCCATCGGCGCGAGATCGACATTGCCGCAGTCGGGGCACGAGCGCGGAATGCGCGATTCCCAGCCGCAGTGATGGCAGCGCAGCGCGCGCTCGGGCTTGTGCAGCACGACGTAGGCGCTGCAACGCGGGCAGCCCGCGACCCAGCCGCACGCGTCGCAGGCGAGCGTGGGCGCGTAGCCGCGGCGGTTCAGGAAGATCAGGCTCTGCTCGCCGCGTTCGAGCCGCGTTTTCATGGCGGCGATCAGCGGACCGGACAGCCCTTCGAATGAGGCGCGCCCGCGCCGCCGCTCCTCTTCGAGATCGATCAGACGCACGGTTGGCAGCACCGCCTCGGCAACGGCGCGGCGCGCGAGCGTCAGGCGCGTGTAGCGGCCTTGCTCGGCCTGCCACCAGCTTTCGAGCGAAGGCGTGGCCGAGCCGAGCACCACCGGCACGCCAAGCTGCTTCGCGCGCCAGACGGCGAGATCGCGCGCCGAATAACGCAGCCCTTCCTGCTGCTTGTAAGCCGGGTCGTGCTCCTCGTCCACCACCAGCATGGCGAGGCGCGGCAGCGAGGCGAGCACGGCCAGCCGCGTGCCGAGCACGATGCGCGCGCGGCCCGTATGCGCCGCGAGCCAATGCCGCGCGCGCTCGCCTTCCGCGAGACCGCTGTGCAGCGTGACGATGGCGTCGTCGGCGAGCGTGCCCGCGAAGCGCGTGCGAAACGCCGCCTCGAACTGGGGCGTGAGATTGATTTCGGGGACCAGCACGAGCGCCTGGGCGTCGGGTTCGCGCTCCAGCAGCGCGGCGAGCGCGCGCAAATACACTTCGGTCTTGCCGCTGCCCGTCACGCCGTGCAGCAGGAACGGCGCGTAGCCGCGCGCGGCGCCGATCGCCTCGACGGCCTGCGCTTGTTCGTCGCTCAAGCGCGGCACCGCAACGGCCGTTTCGGCCGCACGCGCGAGGCTCGCCGCCGCCGCGCCGATTTCGATGCGCTCGTGCGTCACCCAGCCGGCGTCGCGCCACGCGTCCAGCGCCGCGATGGCCTTCGGATGCAGCGCGCGCGCCTGAGCGGGGTCCAGCTCGCCGCTTTCGGCGAGCACCTGCGCGAGACGCCGCAGCGCCTGCGCGCGCGCGGGCAGGGCGTCGGGCAACGCCGCGCGTCCGGCCCCGGAAAGCCGATAGCGTTCTTCCGGCGCCAGCAGCCGCGCCCAGCGCGACGGATCGCGCAGCGCCTGCGGCAACGCGGGCAACGCGACCTCTCCCAGACCGCGCTGGTAGTAATCGGCGGCAAAACCCGCGAGCGCGAGCCATTGCGCCGAAAGCGGCGGGCACGCGGTGCAGAGGTCGATCACGTCGCGGATCTTGTCGGCGGGAACCTCGCTGTTAGCGCTCACTTCGCAGATCAAACCCACGACATCGCGCCGCCCGAACGGCACGCGCACGAGCATGCCGGGCGCGGCCGACACGCCGTCGAGCGCCATCCGGTAGTCGTAAAGCGCCGACGAAGGATGATCGAGCGCGACGCGCACAAAGCCCGCGTTCATGCCCCGAACTCCGCGTTCTTCTGTGCGGCAGCGCACTGACGCCGCAACTTAAAGTAGAACTTGAAATTCGGCGCTAAGTTTTGGATTCCGCAGAACAATCGCGCCCCCGATCCCGCGCCTGTGGATAACTTTGTTGAGAACTCCGAACCGCGCGGGCTGGAAGGTCCGTGCGCGGCCATTATGTGGGATGCCGCACAGAATGCCGTGGAGCGCCGAAAGCCTTGTCTGTCAAGGGTCTGATTGATTTGGCACAATACGGCGCCTGCTGCCGCGACCTGGTTTCGCTCTTGCGCGCCGCAACGGGAGAAGTGTGCATAAGTCAAGTCTTGACAGACTCGCGAAGGCTTCTGGACGGCCTCTTTAGCCCGCTCCCACCCTGACGGCCAGAGCCCAGCACGCTGCGTCGCAGCAAAATGCCGCGCGGCGTCACGCCGTTCCGGCACGCAACGCGCGGCTGTGACGATGCACTTCGTCCACGAGTTCGACGACATTTTCAGGCGGCGTGAACTGCGAAATGCCGTGCCCGAGATTGAACACATGACCGGGGTGCGCGCCGTAACTGTCGAGCACCGCGCGCGCTTGCTCGCGAATCGCGGCCGGCGGCGCGAACAGCACATTGGGGTCGAGATTGCCCTGGAGCGCCACGCGGTCGCCCACGCGCTCGCGCGCGCGGCCGAGGTTCGCGGTCCAGTCGAGGCCGACGGCATCCACGCCCGTATCGGCGATCTCGTCGAGCCAGAGGCCGCCGCCCTTCGTGAACGTGATGACGGGCACGCGCGCGCCGTCGTGCTCGCGCTTGAGCGCCGCCACCACGCGCCGGATGTAGGCAAGCGAAAAGCGCTGATACATGCCGTCCGCGAGCGCGCCGCCCCACGTATCGAAAATCATCACGGCTTGCGCGCCGGCTTCGATCTGCGCGTTCAGATAGGCCGCCACGGCTTGCGCGTTGACGTCGAGAATGCGCTCCATGAGATCGGGCCGCGCGTAGAGCATCGACTTGACCGTGCGGAAGTCGTCCGAACCGCCGCCTTCGACCATATAGCAGGCGAGCGTCCACGGGCTGCCCGAGAAGCCGATGAGCGGCACGCGCTGCCGCCCTTCGCCGTCGGTGAGCGCGCGGCGGATTTCGCGCACGGCGTCGGTCACGTAGCCGAGCGTCGCGCCGATGTCGGGCACCGCGAGTTTCGCCACGTCGGCTTCGGTGCGCACCGGATGCGCGAACTTCGGCCCTTCGCCCGCTTGGAACGAGAGGCCGAGGCCCATTGCGTCGGGAATCGTCAGGATGTCGGAGAACAGGATGGCGGCGTCGAGCGGATAGCGCTCGAGCGGCTGAAGCGTGACTTCGGTCGCGTAATCGGGATTCTTCGCGAGGCCGAGGAAGCTGCCCGCGCGGCCGCGCGTGGCGTTGTACTCCGGCAGATAGCGGCCAGCCTGGCGCATTAGCCAGATCGGCGTGTACTCGGTCGGCTGGCGCAGCAGCGCGCGCAGGAAGGTGTCGTTCAGGAGAGTGTGGGCCACGTGCGGTTGCGCTGGACGCGCCAGATTCGAAAGCGAGCCGACATTTTACCGGAGCGGCTGCCGGCACATGGCGACGCCGGCCGTTGACGGTTGCCGTTGATGGTCGCCGTTGACGGTTGCCGTTGATGGTTGCCGTTGATGGTTGCCGTTGACGGTTGCCGTTGACGGTTGCCGTTGACGGCTGCCGTTGATGGTTGCCGTTGATGGTTGCCGTTGATGGTTGCCGTTGACGGTTGCCGTTGATGGTCGCTGTTGATGGTTGCCGTCGACGGTCGCCGACGACGGCTGCCGTTGACGCGCGCCGCCGCGCCCGCTGCATTTACCGAACCGCGATCGCGCGGCGATCGAGCCGCGATTGCCGGGCCGTCATTCAGGTAAGTCCGCGCTTAACCGCCACGTAGGCGCGAGCTATCATCAAGCGCCTTTCCGAAGCATTACACCAAGCACAACGACACCGGAGACGACATGAAGAAAACCGCTCTCGCCCTGACCCTGGCAACCTTGGCCGTTGGCTCGACCGCATCGCTTTTCGCCGCCGCGTCGTTCGCGCAACCGGCAACGCCAATCGCGACGGCGACGACTGCCGGCCCGGCGCCCTCGCGCCTCGACGAAGTGATCGCGCGCGGCACGTTGCGCGCCTGCACGACGGGCGACTACAAGCCCTATTCGTACTACCGGCAGGACGGCACGTTCGAAGGCATCGACATCGACATGACCGAATCGCTCGCGAAGTCGCTCGGCGTGAAGGCGGAGTTCGTGAAGACCTCGTGGCCGAATCTCATGAACGACTTTCTGGCGAAGTGCGACGTGGCCGTGGGCGGCGTGTCGACGACGCTCGATCGGCAAAAGCGCGCGTTCTTCACCGAAGCGTATCAAGTCGACGGCAAGACGCCCATCGTACGTTGCGACGACGTGAAGAAGTACCAGACCGTCGCGCAGATCGACCAGCCTGCCACGCGCGTGATCGTGAATCCCGGCGGCACTAACGAGCGCTTCGCGAAGCAGTTCTTCCCGCACGCGAATCTCACGGTGTATCCCGACAACGTGACGGTGTTCAAGCAGATCCTCGCGGGCAAGGCCGATGTGATGGTCACGGATGCTTCGGAGACCTTGCTACAGCAAAAGCTCAATCCGGGTTTGTGTTCCGTGCATCCCGACCAGCCCTTCCAGTATGGCGAGAAAGCCTGGATGGTGCCGCGCGGCGACGTGGTGTTTCAACAGTACGTCGATCAGTGGCTGCATCTCGCGCGCGCGAGCGGTGAGTATCAGTCCATCTCGGACAAGTGGCTCAAATGATGCAGGAGAGCTAACTTTGCGCGCGCGGCTTTCGTTGCGACCCCGCAAATGCAACGAGGAGTTGCAACGGAAGTTTGCAACGCACCATGCGCGAAGCTTGCATGGCGCGCACGTCGCGAAGGCTAAAGCGTTTTGCATGCGCGTGCGCGACCGATGCCAATTCGCGCATTCGTGCGATGAAATGTTCGCAACCGCCCGTACAGCCGAGGTTTCATCATGCGAATCGAATTCGCATTCAAAGCAGATGATTTTGTCGAAGAAAGAATCCGCAATTAGCGTCGTAAAAATGACTTTCGTAAAACGATCATCACGGCAAAAACACCCGCAAAGCCTTGTCCTGCGGGCGTTACAACCTGAAACACTTTGTTACCGCGAAGCCCCATTAATTCGCCCACAATCTCTTCAACGGTTTCAACACGGATGTGGCTGGGTGCAAGTGTGAGCGGACACGATACACCGGCCGGTCGGCGTTCCCCTTAACTTCGGTTGAGTGCGTCGGAGCCCTCTTGAAGGGGCATCCTTGTTGGAGCCGTGACCGGGCGTATCGGTCCGTATCGGACGCTTCATACCCGGCTCCTCCTTTGGTCTCCTCGCGCTAACCCCGTAGCGTGTGGTTTTTAGCGGGCTCCAGGCCCGCTTTTTTTTCGTCCACGTTTTTCGCTATTCGTCGGGCATGTTTCGATCATGCATCCCGGCGATTTTTATTTTCGCCATTAATCGTTCGGAATCCCAAGTATTTTCAGGCTAAAAAAAACGCCGCGCGCGACTTTCATCGGCGCGGCGATTTCGCATTTGAACCGGCGTCACGCTGTTTTCTGTTCGCCGATTTTCAGCTCGTCGATCATGCGCGCGCGCATCACGAACTTCTGCACCTTGCCCGTGACCGTCATCGGCAACTCGTCGACGAAGCGGATGTACTTCGGAATCTTGTAGTGCGCGATTTGCCCCTGGCAGAACGCCTGAATTTCTTCGGCGCTCGCGCTTTCGCCGGGACGCAGCACGACCCACGCGCACACTTCCTCGCCGTACTTCGCGTCCGGCACGCCGAACACCTGCACCGACTGCACCTTCGGGTGGCGGAACAAAAACTCCTCGATTTCGCGCGGATAAATGTTCTCGCCGCCGCGAATCAACATGTCCTTCAAACGGCCGACGATATTGCAATAGCCGTCGGCGTCGAGCGTCGCGAGATCGCCCGTATGCATCCAGCCGTCGACGATCGCCTCGGCCGTGCGCGCCTCGTCGCCCCAATAGCCTTGCATCACCGAATACCCCTTGGTGCATAGCTCGCCCGTTTCGCCCACGGGCACGACGTTGCCGAGCGCGTCGATGATCTTCACTTCGAGATGCGGCTGGATGCGCCCGACCGTGGTGGTGCGCTTGTCGAGCGGGTCGGTGGTCGAGCTTTGAAACGACACCGGGCTCGTTTCGGTCATGCCGTAAGCGATGGTGATTTCGGCGAGGTGCATCTTGGCCACCACGCGCTTCATCGTTTCGATCGGGCACGGCGAGCCGGCCATGATGCCGGTGCGCAGTTTGGAGAGATCGAAGCGCGCGAAGTCCGGATGATCGAGCTCGGCAATGAACATCGTCGGCACGCCGTGCAGCGCGGTGCAGCCTTCTTCCGCCACCGCTTCGAGCGTCGCGCGCGGGTCGAACGCCTCGCCGGGAAACACCATCGCCGCGCCCACGGAAACGCACGCAAGCACGGCCAGCACCATGCCGAAACAGTGGTACAGCGGCACGGGAATGCAGAGCGAATCGGCTTCGCTCAAGCGCATGGCCTGCGCGATGAAGCGGCCGTTGTTGAGCACGTTGCGATGCGTGAGCGTCGCGCCCTTTGGGTTGCCCGTCGTGCCGCTCGTGAACTGGATGTTGATGGCGTCGTCGGGCGCAAGCGTCGCGCCGATCGTATCGAGCCACGCCGTGCCGTCGCGCGCGTTGCGGGCGCGGCCCATTTCGACGAGTTCGCTGAAACACAACATGCCCGCCGTATCGGTATCGCACATGCGCACCACGGCGCGAAGCGCCGGCAAGCGCGCCGCGCGAAGCTGGCCCGGCACCGCGCTTTCGAGTTCGGGCGCGAGCGTTTGCAGCATCTCCAGATACTTCGACGTTTTGAAGCTTTGCGCCGCGACAATCGCCTTGCAGCCGACCTTGTTCAGCGCATATTCGAGTTCGGCGAGCCGATACGCGGGATTGATGTTGACGAGCACGGCGCCGATGCGCGCCGTGGCGAACTGCGTGAGCAACCATTCGACGCGATTGGGCGACCAGATGCCCACGCGGTCGCCCTTCGCGATGCCGATCTCCGCGAAACCGGCGGCCAGAATGTCGACTTCGGCGGCGAACTCGCGCCACGTCCAGCGTATGCCCTGCTCGCGAAACACCACGGCGGGGCGCTCGGGAAAGCGCCCGGCGGTCTCGCGCAGAAAGTCGCCGAGCGTCGCGTCGGAAAGCGGCACGTCGCTCGCGCCTCTCACGTAGGAAAGCCCGTCGCGCGGCGCGATGATCGCTTCGCGCGCGGCGCTCGCGCCGGCTGCGTCGATGGCCATGATGGCTGTCTCCCCGGGAGCATCCACTCCCGCTGAAATGGATTTGAAAAGGATTGTGCCATCGGCCTTCGCAGCAACGGCATCAAGTTTTACCCGCAGCGCAAGCCGCGCCAAGGCTCGGTCAGCTTGCGCGGACGCATGATTTCACGTTACCTTTCCGTTAACGTCAACTATGAAATACGCTGATAATCCGACGCCGAAAACAAAAAGGGCTTCCCACGGGGAAGCCCTTTTACGTTGCGTGCGCTCTGCTCGTGCCGCGCCCTTGAGAGCGCCGAACGCACGTACCGGAATCAATCAGTGCTGATTCATCTTGCGCAGGCGCTGGATTGCCGCGAGCTGCGCGACCGCGTACGCCAGTTCGGCTTGCGCGGTGGCGTATTCGAGGTTCGAACCGGAGTTCTGCAACGCCTCTTCGGCGCGCTTGCGCGCTTCCGTGGCCTTCGCTTCGTCGAGATCCTTGCCGCGGATCGCCGTGTCGGCAAGCACCGTCACCGCGCCCGGCTGCACTTCGAGAATGCCGCCCGCGACGAACACGAACTCCTCATTGCCGTCCTCGGCCACGATGCGCACGGCACCCGGACGAATACGCGTGATGAGCGGCGTGTGGCCCGGCAGAATGCCCAATTCGCCCGCCTCGCCCGGAAGCGCGACGAACTTCGCCTGGCCGTCGAAGATGCTCTCTTCGGCGCTGACGACGTCTACCTTGATGGTTGCTGCCATATGTGTCGACTCCTTTGGGGGTTAAGTGGCTGCTGTGGCGGATAAGCCGCAGGACTTATCCGCACGTAGGCAACTAACCCTTACTGGATCTTCTTGGCCTTTTCGAAGGCTTCGTCGATCGTGCCGACCATGTAGAACGCCTGCTCCGGCAGGTGATCGCATTCGCCGTCGACGATCATCTTGAAGCCGCGGATCGTTTCCTTGAGCGGCACGTACTTGCCCGGCGAGCCCGTGAAGACTTCCGCGACGTGGAACGGCTGCGAGAGGAAACGCTGGATCTTGCGAGCGCGCGCGACCGACAGCTTGTCTTCCGGCGACAGTTCGTCCATGCCCAGAATCGCGATGATGTCGCGCAGTTCCTTGTAGCGCTGGAGCGTTTGCTGCACGCGGCGCGTGATCGAGTAGTGTTCCTCGCCGATCACGTTCGGGTCGATCTGGCGCGAGGTCGAATCGAGCGGATCGACTGCCGGGTAGATACCCAGCGAAGCGATGTCACGCGACAACACGACGGTGGCGTCGAGGTGGCCGAAGGTCGTGGCCGGCGACGGGTCGGTCAAGTCGTCCGCGGGAACGTACACGGCCTGAACCGACGTAATCGAGCCCTTCTTCGTGGACGTGATGCGCTCTTGCAGCTTGCCCATTTCTTCGGCCAGCGTCGGCTGATAGCCCACTGCCGACGGCATACGGCCGAGCAGCGCCGACACTTCCGTGCCAGCCAGCGTGAAACGGTAGATGTTGTCGACGAAGAACAGCACGTCGAGGCCTTCGTCGCGGAAGTGCTCGGCCATCGTCAGGCCCGTGAGCGCCACGCGCAGACGGTTGCCCGGCGGCTCGTTCATCTGGCCGTACACCAGCGCGACCTTGTCGAGAACGTTCGAGTCCTTCATTTCGTGGTAGAAGTCGTTGCCCTCACGGGTACGCTCGCCCACGCCCGCGAACACGGAGTAACCGCCGTGCTCCTTCGCGATGTTGTTGATCAGCTCCATCATGTTGACGGTCTTGCCCACGCCGGCGCCGCCGAACAGGCCGACCTTGCCGCCCTTGGCGAACGGGCAGATCAGGTCGATCACCTTGATGCCGGTTTCGAGCAGTTCCGCCGAAGGCGAAAGCTCGTCGAACGCCGGAGCCTTCTGGTGGATCGCGCGCGTGTTTTCGCTCGAGATCGGGCCGGCTTCGTCGATCGGGCGACCGAGCACGTCCATGATGCGGCCGAGCGTCGGCTTGCCGACCGGCACGCTGATGGGGTTGCCCGTGTTCTTCACGACCGTGCCGCGGCGCAGGCCGTCCGACGCACCCAGACAGATGGTGCGCACGACGCCGTCGCCGAGCTGCTGCTGCACTTCGAGGGTCAGTTCCGAACCTTCGAGAATCAGCGCGTCGTAGATCTTCGGCATGTGCTCACGCGGGAATTCCACGTCGATCACCGCGCCGATGCACTGTACGATCTTGCCTTCTACCAAAGCAGTTGTACTCATCGATTTTCCTTTAGATACCTGAATTCTTCACTCGCTCACCGGTTTCGCACCGGCGCGGTTCGCAATCGGTTCGCGCTCGTTCGCCCTTGAGCGGCGATCAAACGGCTGCTGCGCCGCCGACGATCTCCGACAGTTCCTTCGTGATCGCGGCCTGGCGGCTCTTGTTGTACGAGAGCTGCAGTTCGTTGATGACCGTCTTCGCGTTGTCCGACGCCGCCTTCATCGCGACCATGCGTGCCGACTGCTCCGACGCCATGTTCTCGGCCACGGCCTGATAGACCAGCGCTTCGACATAGCGAACCAGCAGCTCGTCCACGACGGTTTGCGCGTCCGGCTCGTAGATGTAGTCCCATTGCGACTTCGGCGTGGCGCCGTCGTCCTCGCCGCCCACGAGGCGCTCGTTCGACAGCGGCAGCAACTGCTCGATCACCGGCTCCTGCTTCATCGTGTTGACGAAGCGCGTGTAAGCCAGATAGACCGCCGAAAGCTTGCCTTCCGAGTACTGGTCGAGCTGCACCTTGATCGCGCCGATCAGCTTCTCGAGATGCGGCGTGTCGCCGAGATGCACGACGTTGGAGACGACCTTCGCACGCAGACGGTTCAGGAAACCGAGGCCCTTGCTGCCGATCGCGGTTGCCTCGACCGACGTGCCGGACGCTTCCAGATCCTTGAACTTCTGCAGCGTCGCGCGCAGCACGTTCGTGTTCATCCCGCCGCACAGACCCTTGTCGGTCGTGACGAGAATCACGCCGGCGACCTTCGCACCGTCGTTTTCCGTCATGAACGGGTGACGATACTCGGGGTTCGCGCGGCTCATGTGCGCAGCGATGTCGCGGACCTTGTCGGCGTACGGGCGGGCGGCGCGCATGCGCTCCTGGGCGCGGCGCATTTTCGACGCCGCGACCATTTCCATCGCCTTGGTGATCTTGCGCGTGTTTTGCACGCTCTTGATCTTGCCGCGAATTTCCTTCATTCCAGCCATTGCTTTGCTCCTTTGTCGACCCGGGCGAACGCTTCAGCGCTTACCCGGGCCCAGTCCGTTTATCGTGGTTGATTCGCGGACGGATCAGTATGCGCCGGACTTCTTGAAGTCCTTGAGAGCCGCGTGGAGCGCGTTCTCGTCGTCCTTCGACAGGTCCTTCTTGTCCTCGATGCGCGCGACGAGGTCGGCGTGCTTCGACTTCAGGTATTCGCGCAGACCCTTTTCGAACGGCAGCACTTCGGCGACTTCGATGTCGTCGAGATAACCGTTGTTCGCCGAGAACAGCGCGACGGCCAGTTCCCACACTTGCAGCGGCTGATACTGCGGCTGCTTGAGCAGTTCCGTCACGCGGCGGCCGCGCTCCAGTTGCTTGCGGGTGGCTTCGTCGAGGTCCGAGGCGAACTGCGCGAACGCCGCGAGTTCACGATACTGCGCGAGGTCGGTACGAATACCGCCCGACAGCTTCTTCACGACCTTGGTCTGAGCCGCACCACCGACGCGCGACACCGAAACGCCCGCGTTGATTGCCGGACGGATGCCCGCGTTGAAGAGGTCGGTTTCCAGGAAGATCTGGCCGTCGGTAATCGAGATCACGTTCGTCGGCACGAAGGCCGTGACGTCGCCTGCCTGCGTTTCGATGATCGGCAATGCGGTGAGCGAACCCGTCTTGCCCTTCACTTCGCCGTTCGTGAACTTCTCGACGTAGTCGGCCGAAACGCGCGCGGCGCGCTCGAGCAGACGCGAGTGCAGATAGAACACGTCGCCGGGGTAGGCTTCGCGGCCCGGCGGGCGACGCAGCAGCAGCGAGATCTGACGGTATGCCCAGGCTTGCTTGGTCAAGTCGTCGTAAATGATCAGGGCGTCTTGACCGCGGTCGCGGAAGTATTCGCCCATCGTGCAGCCGGCGTACGGCGCGAGGTATTGCAGCGCGGCCGATTCCGAAGCCGAAGCCGCCACGACGATCGTGTAGTCGATCGCGCCGGTTTCTTCGAGCTTGCGCAGCACGTTCTGGATCGACGAAGCCTTCTGACCGATGGCGACGTAGATACAGATGAGGTCCTTGCCCTTCTGGTTGATGATCGTGTCGACGGCCACGGCGGTCTTGCCGCACTGGCGGTCGCCGATGATCAGCTCGCGCTGGCCGCGGCCGATCGGCACCATGGCGTCGATCGACTTCAGGCCGGTTTGCACCGGCTGCGACACGCCTTCACGCCAGATCACGCCCGGAGCGATCTTTTCGATCGCGTCGGTGGCCTTGGCGTTGATCGGGCCCTTGCCGTCGATCGGGTTGCCGAGCGGATCGACCACGCGGCCGATCAGTTCCGGACCCACCGGCACTTCGAGAATGCGGCCCGTCGTCTTGACGATGTCGCCTTCCGAGATGTGTTCGTATTCGCCGAGAATCACGGCGCCGACCGAATCGCGCTCGAGGTTCAGCGCGAGGCCGAACGTGTTGCCCGGGAATTCGAGCATTTCGCCCTGCATCACGTCCGACAGACCGTGAATGCGCACGATGCCGTCGGTCACGGAGATCACGGTGCCCTGGTTGCGAACGTCCGCGCTCGCTTCAAGGCCCTGGATCCGGCTCTTGATCAGCTCGCTGATCTCAGAGGGATTGAGTTGCATTATTCGCTCCTGATGTTCAATTCTGTTGCGTGCCAGCCGCCGCGCCGGTGAAGGCGCTCAGGCGGTCAGAGCCGTCTGCATGCTGGCGAGCCGCGCGCGGACCGAGGTATCGAGCACTTCGTCGCCGACCGTCACGCGCACGCCGCCGATCAGCGACTTGTCGACTTCGACGGTGGGCTTCAGCTTGCATTTGAACTTGCGTTCGAGGCTGGCGACGAGCTGGTTCAACGGCTCGCCTTCGAGCGGGAATGCGCTGACGATCAGCGCGTCCGCGGCGCCTGCCTTGGCGTTCTTGAGCGCTTCGAACTGCGTGTGGATTTCCGGCAGCAGTTCCAGACGGTGATTCGCGATCAGCATCTGCACGAGGTTCTTCGCCTCGGGCGTATCCTTGAGCGGGGACTTCACCGCCGCGAGCAGCAGCTCGACGACCTGGGCATGGCTCACCTTCGGGCTGGTCGAAATCGACAGCACCTCGGGCAAGGCCGCAACCTGTGCCAGCTCCGCGACGAGCGTGGACCAGGCGGCGGTGTCACCAGCTTCAGCCACGCCAAACAGCGCTTCTGCGTACGGGCGGGCGATGGTTGCAAGTTCGGCCATGATCAGAGCTCGGCTTTCAGTTGATTCAGCAGTTCGGCATGCGCCGACTGATCGACTTCGCGCTTCAGGATCTGCTCGGCGCCTTGCACGGCGAGAGCGGCGACTTCGGCGCGCAGCGCTTCGCGTGCCTTGACGACCTGCTGGTCGGCGTCCGCCTTCGCCTGAGCGATGATGCGCGCCGCTTCCGCGTGCGCCTGGGCCTTGATTTCTTCTGCGACGGCCAGAGCGCGCTTTTCAGCATCGGCGATACGGCTCTGACCCTCGTTGCGGGCCGTAGCGAGTTCTTCGCCGACGCGCTTGTGCGCGGCTTCCAGTTCCGCCTTGCCCTTTTCCGCAGCGGCCAGGCCGTCTGCGATCTTCTTCGAGCGCTCGTCGAGGGCGTTGATCAGCGGCGGCCACACGAATTTCATCGTGAACCACGCGAGGATCAGGAACACGACCATTTGCGCAAACAGGGTTGCGTTGAGATTCACGGTGTTTCCTTAAACGTTGCTATTCCGGGGAATTGAAACGGCAAGGCGCTCATCGGTCGAAAAACTCGAAGAGCGCCAGCACCCGTTCCGCCCTGCGCCCACCTCTTTTATAGGTCAGGCGCAACTTTCCTGGGAACTCAGCCCGCGAGCTTCGAGAGCAGCGGGTTAGCGAACGCGAACAGCATTGCAACACCAACGCCAATCAGGAACGCCGCGTCGATCAGGCCGGCCAGCAGGAACATCTTCGTTTGCAGCGGGTTCATCAGCTCGGGCTGACGCGCGCACGCTTCGATGTACTTACCGCCCATCAAGCCGATACCGATACAGGCGCCGATTGCACCCAGGCCGATGATGATGCCGATACCGATGGCCGTGAAACCCTGGATGTTGGCGATGAAAGCTTGCATGATCACTCCTTTGTGAGATTTTCTGGAACTGGGGATTTGAAACTTAAAACTGCAATTCGAGGTTCGATAGCCGCTTAGTGGCTGTCGTGTGCCTGGCCGATGTACACCAGCGTCAGCATCATGAAAATGAACGCTTGCAGCAGGACGATCAGAATGTGGAAGATCGCCCAGACGCTGCCCGCAATCACATGGCCGATGAAGCCAAGCACCGTCGTGTCCGCGCCGAAGGTCCACAGACTGCCCAGCAGGGCGATCAGCAGGAACAGCAGTTCGCCCGCGTACATGTTGCCGAACAACCGCAGCGCGAGCGAAACCGTCTTTGCGACGAACTCGATGATGTTGAGTGCAAGGTTCGGGATCCACAGCAGCGGATGTGCGCCGAACGGAGCCGAGAGCAGTTCGTGGACGAAGCCGCCCGCGCCCTTGATCTTGAAGTTGTAGTAGATCATCAGCACGAACACGCCGAGCGCGATGCCGAACGTGCCGTTGAGGTCGGCGGTCGGCACGATGCGCTGATGCGGGAGTGCTTCGGAGAGACCCAGCCAGCCGATCACGCGGCCCGGCAGGTCGACGGGAACGAAGTCGAGCGAGTTCATCAGCGCGACCCAGACGAACACGGTCAGCGCGAGCGGCGCGATGAATTTGCGGTTGCCGTGGATGATGGACTTCGACTGGTCCTCGACCAGCTCGACCAGCATTTCGACGGCGCATTGAAAGCGGCCCGGCACGCCCGAAGTCGCCTTGCTCGCGGCGATGCGCAGCAGCGCGATGGTCACGAGGCCGCACAGGATCGACCAGAACAGCGTGTCGATATTCCAGACGTGAAAGTCGACGATCGACGTCTGGTGCGAGGTGGAAAAGTTCTGCAAGTGGTGCGCAATATACTCGGACGGATCCAGAGCGCGCGTTCCTTCGCTAGCTGCCATATCGTTAAAGCCACCCAAATTGTCGAAAATCGTTTTCGGCCGTTCCCGCCGCAATGCCGTATTGCGGGAACACGCCACCGCGGATCGTGTCTATTCGCTACGCATCGGCCGGCTCGCACCCGCCGGCCCGTCCACCTCGATCGCCTCGACGCCTTGGCAGGCGGCGCGATGTTGGCGGGTCAGCGCCACGCGAGCGCGATCCAGTATGTCTTTAGTGCGATCAGGTACGTGACGAGCAGCGGAATCCACTGCACGTCGTGAAACCAGAACGCGATGGCGACGAACATCGCAATCGTCGCACCCATCTTGACTGCTTCGCCGAGCATCCAGCTCAGCGCGGACCCGGCTTTACTCAACTGACTGAGGCGCGCGGCGAACAGCGCGCCGGGCAGCCAGCAGATCGCTCCGCCCAGGAACGCCGAAAGCGGCACGCCCGGCGCAGCAACCCCCGGCGGCTTATAAAACAGCCACCATGCCAACGTTGCAACCAGGGACAAAACCACTTGCGCCGCCACAACCCGAAACGGCGTGACGCGCGATGGGCGACTCACTTGAGCGCCGAAAAGCTGCTCGGCTTCGGCGCGGGTGAGCGCAACGATGTCGTTGTTATCTTGCTGGCTGGCGTCCAGCTCATCCCAGCGGGCGTTGTGATCGCGCCCGTTATCTTTTACGGCTGCCTCCGGCCCCCGGCTGGATGCAGCAGTCGCGCCCAGCGGAACATCGGGCCCTTCATGCGCCGGCGGCGCTTCGTCTGGCCTCTGATCCACCATCGCTGATTCCGGAAAATTTGTCTTGCGCGCGCCTAATTACAAGACGCTTACAACACCACCAACCAAATAAATCCGGGCGATTGTAAGCGATAGTTGCAGGCAATTCAAGACTTTAGGCCGTTCAATAAGGGGCCGTGAAACGCGCCTCCATGATGCGAAAAAGCCGTCGTGAGAAGCGTGATATCGGTAACTGTAAGGGAACGATTCATGACGTTTCGGCATGGAGAAAAGCGATGCCAATCCGGTACTTATGGGACGCTTTACGTCAGAAAAAATGCAGCAGCAGCGCGCCGCCCGCTCCCGCCACGACCCAGAACGGCACCGAAACCAGGTGAAACGGCCCCCAAACCCCGCGTTCCCCGGCAAGGCGCACGGCAATGAGGTTCGCGAGCGAGCCGATCGCGACGCCGAAGCCGCCCACGCTCACGCCGAACGCCAGCGCGCGCCAGTCGTGCGTGAAATTCGCGAGCACGATGGCGGCCGGCACATTGCTGATTCCCTGCGACAAGACCGCCCCTGCGACGAAAGCGCGCAGGGGCGTTTGCAGCGCGAGCGCGGACAGTGCGTGATGAATCCACGGCAGCGCGGCCACGCTGCGCAGGACGATAAACATCAGCACGAAAATCAGCAGCAGCAGCCAGTCGATCTTGAGCACGATGCGCGGGCGCCACATCAGGAAACCGGCGCCGACGCCTGCGAGCGCGATGCCCGCGTGGTGCGCGTCGGCGAGCGTGACGAAAGCCGCGAACAACACGGCGGCCACGCCCGCAAGCGTGCGGTCGACGGCATGCGGGGCCGTGTCCTTCGAGAGATCGAGTTCGCGCGGCTCGAAGAAAGCCGCCGTGAGCCCGACCAGCATCGCCATCAACAACGCGCACAACGGCGCGAGCGCCACCATGAACGCGCCGAACGACGCGCCGCTCACCTGCCAGAGAAACAGATTCTGCGGATTGCCAAGCGGCGTGAGCACCGAGCCCGCATTCACCGCGAGCGCGACGACGATCACCAGCCGTTTGAGCGGCAGCGGCGTGAGCTTGTGCAGCGAGAGCACGAGCGGCACGACGACGAATAGCGCGACGTCGTTGGTGACGACTGTCGAGAGCGCCGCGGCCAGCGCCACGAGCAGCAGCGCAAGCCCGCGCTCCGAGCGAATGTGATGGACAACCCTGTGCGCGAGCCAGGTCAGGAGTCCTGAATATTCTATGGCCTTGGTAAGAACGAGCAGGCCCGCGAGCGTCATCACCGTTTGCCAGTCGACGAGCGACGGCAGCTTCGCGAGCGGTTGCGGCGCGAAAATTTGCAGCGCGACGAGCGTCACGACGAGAATAGCGAGCACGGGCTCTGCCGCAATGCCCTTGACGATTCGGCGCAGCAAATTCGCGGGCTGCGCGCCCGCTACCGGTTCACGCACGGCGGCTTACGCGACGTGCGCACGCGCGAAGTTACGCGTCAGGGAATATATCGGCACATACATCGGCGGCTGCATCAGACGGCCGTTTCGCCGCGCAGGCGTATCAGGATGCCCTCCAGCGCGTCGAGATCGCCGAAGTCCACGGTGAGCTGCCCCCGCCCACGGCGACCCAGCTTGATCTTCACCGTGGCGGCGAGCAGATCCGAGAGTTCTTCTTCGAGACGACGCGTGTCGCGGCCGCCGTCGTGCGCGGCTTTCGCCTTCACCGCGGGCGCGGCTTTGGTCGTCGCCGAAACGAGCTTCTCGGTTTCGCGCACCGACATGCGCTTGTTGACCACCTGGTTGGCGAGCGCGATTTGCGTGGCGGCGTCCACCGCGAGCAGCGCGCGCGCGTGACCCATATCGAGGTCGCCGGCGAGCAGCATGGTCTGCACGGGCATCGCGAGATTAAGCAGACGCAGCAGGTTCGACACCGCGCTGCGCGAGCGCCCCACCGACTCCGCCGCCTGTTCATGCGTGAAGTCGAATTCGTCGAGCAGACGCTGGATGCCCTGCGCCTCTTCCAGCGGATTGAGGTCCTCGCGCTGAATGTTCTCGATCAACGCCATCGCGGCAGCGGCCTGATCGGGCACGTCCTTCACGAGCACCGGCACTTCGGTGAGGCCCGCGAGATTCGCCGCGCGAAAACGCCGCTCGCCCGCGATGATTTCGTAGCGCCCCGGCGCGACCGGACGCACCAGAATCGGCTGCATCAAACCCTGCGCGCGAATGCTCGCGGCCAGTTCCTGAAGCGCGCCCTCGTCCATGCGCGTGCGCGGCTGATACTTGCCGGCCTGCATCTGCGCGAGCGGCAGCGTGTTCGGCGCGCCTTCGATCTTCACCGCCTCGGTGATGTCGGCGCTGCCGCCAAGCAAGGCTTCCAGTCCGCGGCCCAGGCCCTTCTTTCGTGCTACTGCATTCATCGTGCTTCCCCAGTCTCTCAGAGTGCGCGCACGCGCTCGATCATTTCCGCGCCGAATTGCACATACGCCTGCGCGCCGCGCGACGCGCGATCGAATACCACGCCCGGCAAGCCGTAGCTCGGCGCTTCCGCGAGGCGGACGTTGCGCGGAATCACGGCGTCGAAAACCTTATCGCCGAAATGTTCCTTCAACTGCTCGGAAACCTGCTGCTGGAGCGTGATACGCGGATCGAACATCACGCGCAACAGGCCGATTACCTTGAGGTCGCGATTCATGTTCGCGTGAACCTGCTTGATCGTGTTGACCAGATCCGAAAGCCCTTCCAGCGCAAAGTATTCGCACTGCATCGGGATCACCACGCCGTGCGCCGCGCACAAGCCGTTGAGCGTGAGCAGCGAAAGCGCGGGCGGGCAGTCGATCAACACGAAGTCATATTGATCGCCGACGTCGGCCAGCGCATTTTTCAGGCGCCGCTCGCGTTGCTCGACGCTCACCAGTTCGACTTCCGCGCCGGCGAGCTCCCGGTTCGCCGGCAGCACGTCGTAACCGACCGCCTCCGGGCGCGTGCGCGCGTCGTTCACCGCCACGCCGTCGACCAGCACTTCGTAGACCGTGTTTTCGCACGCGGCCTTGTCGATGCCGCTGCCCATCGTGGCGTTGCCTTGCGGATCGAGATCGATAAGAAGGACACGTTGTCCCTGCGATGCGAGGCTCGCGGCGAGATTGACCGTTGTCGTCGTCTTGCCGACGCCGCCCTTCTGGTTCGCAACGCAGAAGATTTTTGCCATCGTTCGTGTGTCCCTTTTACTGCCTTAAAGTTTGCTTACGTTACGACACGCCGGACGGGCGCGCCATTCGGCCGTTCGGCCAGCGCTGTTGCGGTGTTTCAGCTTGCCGCGGCCGGTTCGACCGTGACTTCCGTGAGATGACGCTCCGCGTCGAGCATCGGCACGTCGAGGCGTATCGTGCGAATCGCCTGAGCGCCCGTCGGCAACCGCTCGATTTCGCCCTCTGGGCGCACGCCCTTCATCGCCCAGATGGCGCCGCCGTCCGCGACGAGATGACGGGCCAGTGTAACGAAATCGGAGAGTTCCGCGAATGCCCGCGACACGATCAGATCGAATTTTTTCGGAACTTCCACGCCAGGCCGCAGCGATTCGACGCGCCCCGTCACCACGGCAAGGTTAGCGAGGCCGAGTTGCGCCTTGGCCTGCGATTGGAATGCCGACTTTTTCTGCACGATGTCGTTGAGCGTAACGTGCCAGTCCGGGCGCGCGATCGCGAGCACGATTCCGGGCAAGCCGCCGCCCGAACCCACGTCGAGCACGGCGGCGCCGGCTTGGGCGGGCAAATGCGGCAGGATCGAAAGTGAATCGAGAATGTGCTGAATCAGCATCTGACGCGGATCGCGGATCGCCGTGAGGTTATACACGGCGTTCCATTTCGCGAGCAACGCCACGTAGTCGAGCAGTTGTTCGTGTTGATGCGCGGACAATTCGATGCCCAAGGACTTCGCGCCCTCTTCGAGCAGACGAGCCAGAGCGTCGCGGTCGGCAATGCCGGGCTGGCGAGCGCGGCCGGTCATTGCACCACCGGCGTCGAATCGGCGCCAGCATCGCCCGTGTTCTGGCGACGGCGGCCGAGGCCGCGCTTGAGATGCACCATCAGCAGCGAAATTGCGGCGGGTGTGATGCCGGAAATGCGCGACGCTTGGCCGATCGTTTCAGGACGGAACTGATTGAGCTTCTGGCGCGCTTCGAACGACAGGCCGCGCACTTCGGCGTAATCAATGGTTTCGGGCAAACGCGTGTTCTCGTGCGCGCCGTTGCGCTCGATTTCATCGGCTTGGCGGTCGATATAGCCTTGATACTTCACACCGATCTCGATCTGTTCCTTGATCTGCTCGAGCAGGATCGCATCGTCCGCGAGCGGCGCAGTGGGCGCACACGCGCCTTCGCGCAGACTGCACACACCGTCGTAAGTCACGCCGGGGCGGCGCAGCAAATCGGCGAGATTGTATTCGCGATCAATGCCCTTGCCCAGCACGGCCGTGGCTTCGTCGGCGGAAAGCGTTTTCGGATTCACCCAGGTCGACTTCAAGCGCTCTGTTTCACGTGAAACAGCGTCGCGCTTGCGGCAAAAGGCTTCCCAGCGGACGTCATCGACCACGCCCAGTTCTCGACCAATCTCGGTCAGGCGCATATCGGCATTATCTTCGCGCAGGCTCAGGCGATACTCTGCACGGCTCGTGAACATGCGATACGGCTCCGACACGCCACGCGTCACCAGATCGTCGACCAGTACGCCCAGATAAGCCTGATCGCGACGCGGACACCATGCTTCCCTGCCCTGCACCTGCAAACCCGCGTTGATACCGGCCAGAAGACCCTGCGCCGCCGCTTCTTCATAGCCGGTCGTGCCGTTGATCTGGCCCGCGAAAAACAGGCCACTGATGGCCTTCGTTTCCAGTGATGCCTTCAGCCCGCGAGGATCGAAGTAGTCGTATTCGATCGCATAGCCAGGACGCAGAATGTGGGCATGCTCCAAACCGCGCATCGAATGCACGAGATCGAGCTGTACGTCGAACGGCAGGCTCGTCGAGATCCCGTTCGGATAGACCTCATTCGTCGTGAGACCTTCAGGCTCCAGATAAATCTGATGGGATTCTTTCGACGCAAACCGGTGAATCTTGTCTTCGATCGACGGGCAATAACGCGGTCCCACGCCTTCGATCACGCCCGTATACATCGGCGAACGATCGAGACCGCCACGAATAATGTCGTGCGTGCGTTCGTTCGTATGCGTGACCCAACACGGAATCTGCCGCGGATGCTGCTCGGCGCGACCGAGAAACGAGAATACCGGGACCGGATCGAGATCGCCGGGCTGCTCCTCAAGCACCGAAAAGTCGATCGAACGGCCGTCGATACGCGGCGGCGTGCCGGTTTTGAGGCGTCCTTGCGGCAGTTTTAGCTCTTTCAGCCGCGACGAAAGCGTTACGGCGGCGGGATCGCCCGCACGACCGCCGGTATAGTGATTGAGACCGACGTGGATCTTGCCATCGAGAAACGTTCCGGCGGTCAACACCACGGCACGGCTACGGAAGCGGATACCGACTTGCGTCACGGCGCCCACCACACGATCGCCTTCCACCATCAGGTCTTCCACGGCCTGCTGGAACAGCCAGAGATTCGGCTGATTTTCGAGACGGCTACGGATCGCCGCTTTATAGAGAATGCGATCGGCCTGCGCCCGCGTTGCGCGCACTGCGGGGCCTTTCGACGAATTGAGAATGCGGAATTGGATGCCGCCCTCGTCCGTCGCGGCTGCCATCGCGCCGCCCAACGCATCGACTTCCTTGACCAAATGGCCTTTGCCAATGCCGCCAATCGACGGATTGCAGCTCATCTGACCGAGCGTTTCGATGTTATGGGTAAGCAAAAGCGTCTTGTTGCCCATGCGGGCGGCGGCAAGCGCGGCCTCGGTGCCGGCGTGACCGCCGCCGACAACGATAACGTCAAA
Source organism: Paraburkholderia sp. J41 (assembly GCF_905220235.1). Classification (NCBI taxonomy): domain Bacteria; kingdom Pseudomonadati; phylum Pseudomonadota; class Betaproteobacteria; order Burkholderiales; family Burkholderiaceae; genus Paraburkholderia; species Paraburkholderia sp. J41. The sequence goes on from NZ_CAJMZE010000010.1 coordinate 93,953, forward strand.
CTCTGTGGGATAAAGCATGGCGGGATCTCACGCAGGGTCGAAATCGACCGCGTGAGCCTTCTCTGAAAAGTGGTATGAACGAATTATAACGGTTTCGGGTTTTGGTCCGTTCACGCCCGAATTTCGTTCTTTCGATGAAACCAGCAAGCCAAGAAAAAGCGGCGTGTTTCACGTGAAACACGCCGCCTATGGCACGCTTGATCCAAGCCGGTCGTCGCCTCAAACCGGCTTTTTCGCCAGCCCCAAATAGGTTTCGATGACACGCGGATTCTGCGCTAACTCGCTCGCCGGACCATCGAGCGCCAGATCGCCGGTTTCCAGCACGTAGCCATAATCCGAAATCTGCAACGCCGCACGTGCGTTTTGCTCGATCAATAACGTAGCGACACCCGTTTGCCGCAGCGCGCTAATGATATGAAAAATCTCCTTCACGATTAGCGGCGCGAGGCCGAGGCTCGGCTCGTCGAGCATCAGCAGATCGGGCTTGCCCATCAACGCACGGCCAACCGCGAGCATCTGGCGCTCGCCGCCCGACAGCGTGCCGGCAGCCTGCGTGCGCCGCTCCTTCAAGCGTGGAAACAGCGTGAACACCGGTTCGAGCTGATCGAGAAAGTTGCGCTCCCCAGCGCGTTTGCGTCGATAAGCCCCGAGCACGAGATTGTCCTCGACCGTCATCGACGCGAACAATTCGCGCTTTTCCGGCACGAGGCACATGCCGCGCGCGACGCGACGCTCAATGGGCATGGTGCCCACTTCGTCACCGAGATAGGCGATCCGGCCACTCGCGTGGCCCGTTACGGGCAACGCGCCCATGATGGCATTGAGCAGCGTCGATTTGCCCGCGCCGTTCGGTCCGATCACCGAAACGATTTGCCCCTTGCCCACCTTGATCGCCGCGTTGTGCAACGCCTCAATCTTGCCGTAGCGGACCGCCAGATTCGAAACTTCCAGAACGGGTGCAGTCATCATTCCACCCCGCCCAGATAGGCTTCGAGGACCGCCGGATCTTTCTGCACGTCCACGGGCAAACCTTCCGCGATGCGCGTGCCGAATTCCATCACCACCAAACGGTCGGTGAGATTCATCACAAAATCCATGTCGTGTTCGACGAGCAGCACACTCATGCCCTCTTCCCGTAGCTTGCGCAGCAACGCCGCCAGTTGCTGCTTTTCCTGATAACGCAGGCCCGCCGCCGGTTCGTCGAGCAGCAGCAAGGTGGGATCGCAGCACAGCGCGCGCGCGATTTCCAGAATTCGCTGCTGACCGAGCGCAAGACTTCCTGCCTCGTCGTACATGTGCGCTTCGAGGCCGACACGCCTGAGCTGCTTCGCCGCCTCGCTCATGAGTCGCCCTTCCTCGGTGCCGTTGAGCTTCGCGACGCTGCGCAGCACGCCCGCATGACCGCGCAGGTGCGCGCCGATCGCGACGTTTTCCAGCACCGTCATTGTCGGCAGCAATTTGACGTGCTGGAACGTGCGGCCAATGCCGCGCGCCACGATTTCACGTGAAGTCAGCCGGTCGATGCGCTCGCCGCGAAACGTAATCTCGCCGCTCGTGGGTTCGAGCACGCCCGTAACGAGATTGAACGTTGTCGATTTGCCCGCGCCGTTAGGGCCGATCAGACCGATGATCTGGCCCGCCTTCACTTCAAAACTCACGTCGTTGACCGCAACCAATCCGCCGAACTGCTTGCGCGCCTTGTTCACCGTCAGCAGCATCTCGCCCGGCGCGGGTTTGCTGCGCTGCGGCAACGCCTCCGCGTTCGGCGGGACGTGCGCCTGCGGACCGCGCGGAAAAAAGCGCGCCACGAACGGCCAGACGCCGCGCCGCGCGTACTGGAGCAGCAACACCATCAAGATGCCGAACACGATGATTTCGAAGTTGCCGTTTTCGCCCAGTAGCTTCGGCAACAGCGTTTGCAGCCAGTCTTGCAGGATCGTAAGGATCGCCGCGCCCAGCACCGCGCCCCAAACGTGCGCCACGCCGCCCACCACAGCCATGAACAGATATTCGATGCCGTGATTGAGGCCGAACGGCGTGGGATTCACGGCGCGCTGCAAATGCGCATAGAGAAAGCCCGAAACGGCCGCGAGCACGGCCGCGTAGACGAAGATCACCACGCGCATCCACGCGGTGTTCACGCCCATTGCCTCGGCCATCAGACCGCCGCCGCGCAGCGCCCGGATCGCGCGGCCCATGCGGCTATTGAGCAGGTTCTGCACCGACACCACCGAGGCCAGGACGACGACCCAGATCAGGTAGTAGATGTGCCGCCCCGTTTCCAGTTCGACGCCGAGCACGTTGAGCACGGGAATGCCGTTGATGCCGTCGTACTTGCCGAGCATGTCCAGATTGCCGAACAGGAAGAACAGCGCGAGGCCCCACGCAATCGTCCCGAGCGGCAGGAAATGGCCGGACAGCCGCATCGTGACGAGTCCCAGCACGAGCGCCACGAGCCCCGTGATGACCACGCCGACGATCAGCGCGATCCACGGCGAAACGCCGTATTGCGTCGTCAGATAAGCGGTTGCATACGCGCCCAGGCCGACGAACGCGGCTTGCCCGAAGCTCGTCATCCCGCCGATGCCCGTGAGCAGCACGAGCCCGATCGCGACGATCGAATACAGGCCGATGTAGTTGAGCAGCGTGATCCAGTATTCGGGAATGCGCAGCGGATGCGGCAACACCGGCAGCGCGAACATCACCACGAGGAACAGCCAGAAGAAGCGGTTGTGCATGACGAATCGTTTCATCGCGTCACTCCTCGTCCTCTTCGGCGTGCGGCGTCGAAAAACTGCGCCACAGCAGCACCGGGATGATCAGCGTGAACACGATCACTTCCTTATAAGAACTCGCCCAGAACGACGAATACGACTCCAGCAGGCCCACCAGCACGGACCCCGCCGCGGCCAGCGGATAACTCACGAGACCGCCGATGATGGCGCCCACGAAGCCCTTCAGGCCGATCAGGAAGCCCGAGTCGTAGTAGATGGTCGTGAGCGGCGCGACGAGAATGCCGCACAGCGCGCCCAGACCCGCGGCCAGCGTGAACGCGAGGCGTCCGGCCTGGGTCGTGCCGATGCCGACGAGCCGTGCGCCCAGCCGGTTCACCGAGGTCGCGCGCAGCGCCTTGCCGGAAATCGTGCGGTCGAAATACAGATACAGCGCGACGATCAGCACGACGGCCGTGCCGATCACCCAGAGGCTTTGCCCCGAGATGGAGAGGCTCCCGACGTTGAAGGTGGCGTCCGAGAACGCGTTGGTGCGCGAGCCTTCGGCGCCGAACATCACGAGGCCGAGACCGACCATCGCGAAATGCACGGCCACGGCCACGATCAGCAGCAGCAGCGTCGTCGCCTCGGCGATCGGCTCATAGGCGAGCCGGTAGACGAACGGCCCCATCGGCACGACGATCGCGAGCGTCAACGCAATCTGCGCGAGCATCGGCATCGGCTGCGCCGCCACGCCCCGTGTGAGCGCATAAACGGCGACGGGAAACAGCAGATACTTGCCCGCAAGCGTGACGAGTGTGCGGGCGGCATGCCTGCGCCGCTCGGCGTGACGCACGAGCGCGGCCGTCTCCACCACGAAACACGCCGCGCCCAACGCGACGAGCAGCCAGCAGGTGGCCGGAAACTTCTGCGATTGCAGCGCGGCGAGCGTGAGTGCGCCATACGAGACGAACTCGCCCTGCGGAATGAAGATCACGCGCGTGACGGAAAACACCAGCACGAGTGCGAGCGCGAGCAACGCGTAGATCGCACCCGTGGTGATGCCGTCCTGCGCGAGGATCGCGGCGATCGATAAATCCATACTCCCCTCTTCCTGAAACCCCGAAAACAGCGGACGCCGAACGACGGGCCAGCAAGCGCAAGACGGCCGGTCGATGTGCGCGGCAGTGACCGATGCGCGCGCATCGACCGCGATCATTGTGCGTGACCAGAATGACGCGCGCGCGAGTGGGCGGCGCGCCGGTGTTTCACGGGAAGCGCCGCGCTTCCCACTTCAACGCGCTTCAACGCGCATCGCTGCGCGTTACTCGCTTTGCAGCTTCCACTTGTTGTCGACGATTTCGACGATCACGCGGGCGCGCTCGTCGAGACCGTTGTGGTTGGTCGGCGTGGTGTTCATGATGCCGTGCGAGAGCGGCAGCTCCTTCACGTTCTCGAGCGCACCGCGCAGCGCCACGCGGAACGCCTCGGTGCCGGGTTCGCCCGCCTTGAGCGCGACCGGAATCGCGCGCGTAAGCATCTGGCCGGCGTCCCACGCATGGCCGCCGAACGTGGCCACCGACCCCGCGCCGTAGGCTTTCTCGTAGGCGGATTTGTAGGCCAGCGCCGACTTCTTGACCGGATTCGAGTCGGGCAACTGATCGGCCACGAGAATCGGGCCGGCGGGCAGCAATTCGCCTTCGCAATCCTTGCCGCAGACACGCAGGAAGTCGTTGTTGGCGACGCCGTGCGTCTGATAAATCTTGCCCTTGTAGCCGCGATCCTTGAGCGTGGTGGCAGGCAATGCCGAAGGCGTGCCGGACCCGGCGATCAGCACGGCGTCGGGGTTCGCCGACATCAGCTTGAGCGCCTGACCCGTCACCGACGAATCGGTGCGGTTGTAGCGCTCGTTCGCGACGATCTTGAGGTTGTGCTTCGCGGCGGCGGCGCTGAATTCCTTGTACCAGCTATCGCCGTAGGCGTCCGTGAAGCCGATGAAGCCCACCGTCTTCACGCCGTGCTTTTCCATGTACGTCGCGAGCGCGTCGGCCATCAGGCTATCGTTCTGCGGCGTCTTGAAGGCCCACTGGCGCTTCGCATCCATCGGCTCGACGATGGCGGCGGAAGCCGCGAGCGAGATCATCGGCGTCTTGCCTTGCGACACCACGTCGAGCATCGCCAGCGAATTCGGCGTGACCGACGAACCGATGATCGCGTCCACATGGTCTTCGTCGATCAGCTTGTGCGTGTTCTGCACGGCCTTGCTCGTGTCGGACGCGTCGTCGAGCACGATGTACTGCACGCTCTTGCCCGCGATCTCCTTGGGCAGCAGCGCGATCGTGTTCTTCTCGGGAATGCCGAGCGACGCAGCCGGCCCGGTGGCCGAAAGCGTCACGCCGATCTTCACCTGCGCGGCGGCCAGACCCGCCGTGCCCATCAACGCCGCTGCGAGCGCGGCGTTCATCGACTTCACCACCCATTGCTTCGTTTTCATTGCGCGTCTCCAAACGCTTTGTCTGCGTATTTTTTGCGTGTTCTCAGTAAGTCCGCCGCCGATCGCTACGATATTCGTAAAAACCGGCGCAGGCCTTTGAGTGTAGTAACCGGCATCGCGCGTGTGACGCATGGTTTTCCCTGCCTGCGGCACTGCACAAGCCACGCGCGCGATCCGCTTATATCGACTGCCTTGCTGCTGCCCGTTGCTGTTGCTCGTTGCTGTTGCTCGTTGCCGCTGCGAGTCAATGCGGCGCTCTAATGCGGCGCCTTAATGCTGCTCTTTAATGCCGATACCGCTGCCGCCCGGCTCCCGCGCGTTTGCCCGCGCGCCGGTTCGTTGCGCCGGCAACAAAAAAGGCACCTCGGTCGAGCGTGCCTTTTGCTTGTGCCGTGTGCGCCTCAAGATGCGCTCAATCGCCCGCAAGCTTCCACTTGCCGCCGACGATTTCCACCATCACGCGCGCCCGCTGATCGAGGCCCGCATGGTCGTTCGCGCTCATGTTGAAAATGCCGTGCGCGCCCGCCACGTCGCGCGCGTTTTCGAGCGCGGCGCGCAATGCGTCGCGGAACGCTTTGGTGCCGGGCTGGCCGGCCTTCAGCGCGACGGGAATCGCATGCTGGAGCAACAGGCCCGCGTCCCACGCGTGGCCGCCGAACGTCGAAATGGAGCCTGCGCCGTAGGCTTTTTCGTAGGCGGCCTTGTAGGCGAGCGCCGACTGCTTGACGGGATTCGAATCGGGCAATTGGTCGGCGACGAGCAGCGGGCCCGCGGGCAGATACGTGCCCTCGCAATCCTTGCCGCACACGCGCAGGAAGTCGTTGTTGGCGACGCCGTGCGTTTGATAGAACTTGCCCGCGTAGCCGCGCTCGCGCAGCGTCTTTTGCGGCAGCGCGGCCGGCGTGCCCGCACCCGCGATCAGCACGGCGTCGGGATGCTGCGAGATCATCTTGAGCACCTGGCCCGTGACCGAGGCGTCGTTGCGCGCAAAGCGCTCGTTCGCGACGATCTTGATATGGGCCTTCGCGGCCGCCGCGCCGAACTCCTTGTACCAGCTCTCGCCGTATGCGTCCGAAAAGCCGATGAAGGCCACCGTTTTCACGCCGTGCGCGGCCATGTGCTGCGCGATCGCCCCGGCCATCAACTGATCGTTTTGCGGGGTCTTGAAGACCCACGCGCGCTTCGCGTCCATGGGTTCGACAATCGCGGCCGCCGCGGCCATCGAAATCATCGGCGTGCCGGTTTCGGCGGCGACGTCGATCATCGCGAGCGAGTTGGGCACGACCGTCGAGCCGATAATGGCGTCCACGTGATCTTCGCTCGTGAGCTTGCGCGCGTTCTTCACGGCCTGCGTGGAATCGGTGGCGTCGTCGAGCACGATGTAATCGACTTGCTGCCCGGCGATCGTCTTCGGCAGCAGCGCCACGGTATTCTTTTCAGGAATGCCGAGCGAAGCCGCCGGGCCGGTGGCCGAAAGCGTCACGCCGATCTTCACGTCCGCATAGGCGCCGCTAGCCGTTGCCGCGAGCACTCCGGTCGCGGCACACACCGCCCCCATCCAACGCCAAATCCCCTGCATGCCCACTCCTTCGATAATCGTTTTACTTATTACTGCGGATTCGTGGCGCGCATTTCCCCGGCAACGCTTTTCATTCGCCGCTTTAAAAGCAGCGCGAACGCGATAATCGCTTGCGGGAAATCAACGCAAAATTGCTGACCGCGTGGTCGGTGAATGGCGAGTGTAGCGGCGCGCCTGTTCGAATAGCAAGCGCTTTCCATACGCTTACAATAGCGACCATGGCGCGATTAAAACGCGTAACGCGAAAACGCTTGATGGGCGGGGCAACCGGCGATTTTTGCCGCGAATTGCGTAATTCGGGGAAGGCAGCGGGACGCGTGGGACCAAGCGTGAATGACGCCGAATGCGGCGCGTAAAGCGCCGAACAAAAGATAATCGGAAAACGCGCGCAGAAATATAAAAAGCGCTGTTGGATTCCCATCCAACAGCGCTTCCTTGTCCGGGCACTTTGTGCCTCAGTTGTCTCCTCGTTCTCCACCTGCAAATTCGGTGCATCAGAACTAGGTGCAACTTTAAACTTCGACCCTTACAGCGGCAACTAGCATTTACCCTAGTGGTGCAGTGCGGCACCGGATTGGGGCGCTTTCCCGGACGATTGCCGCATGACGGGGCGCGTCCGTACATGCGCAAGGGCTGGCTATTCTAACCCGGCGCAGCGCGTTCCCGCCGCCCGGATGGCGATTCTTCAGCGCACACTCAGGCGCACCCAGGCACACTCAGGCGCGCAGCGGCCGCACCCGCGCGACGATTTCGCCGACGATGCCGCGCCGGAACGCCAACACGCACGCAATGAAAATCAGCCCCGTGACGATGGTCGCCGACTCGCCGAGCGAACGGAACCAGTCCACGCCCGTCGCGCCCGCGAGCGCCGTGCCGATGTCGCCGAGCCGGTCCTCGAGCGCGACGATCAGCGCCGCGCCCAGCAGCGGCCCGAACAACGTGCCCATACCGCCCACGAGCGTCATCAGGATCACGAGGCCCGACATCGTCCAGTAGGCGTCGCCGAGCGTTTCGAAGCCGAGCACCAGCACCTTGAGCGATCCCGCGAGCCCCGCGAGTCCGGCCGAAAGCACGAACGCAAGCAGCTTGAAGCGGTCGGTATCGTAGCCGAGCGAGATCGCGCGCGGCTCGTTCTCCTTGATCGCCACCAGCACCTGGCCGAACGGCGAATGCACGATGCGCACGATCAACGCAAACGCCAGCACCATCACCACGAGCACGACGTAATAGAGCGAGACATCGGAATCGAGCGGCAGCACGCCGAACAGCTTGCCGCGCGGCACGCCTTGCAGGCCGTCCTCGCCGTGCGTGAACGGCGCTTGCAGGAACACGAAGTAGACCATTTGCGCAAGCGCGAGCGTGACCATCGCGAAGTAGATGCCCTGGCGGCGGATCGCGAAAATGCCGACGATCAACCCGAGCAAGGTGGCCACCGCCGTGCCCGCGAGCACGCCCAGCTCCGGCGTGAAGCCGAGCGACTGAACCGCGTAGCCGGTGGTGTAGCCCGCGCTCGCGAGAAACATGGCGTGGCCGAACGAGAGCAGCCCCGTGTAGCCGATCAGCAGATTGAACGCCGCGGCGAACAGCGCGAAGCACAGCACCTTCATCACGAACAGCGGATACAAGCCCGCGAACGGTCCGGCGATCAGGCCGATCAGCAGCAATGCGTAGAGCGCTTTTCTTTGCATCATCGTTCCTTGCCGAAGAGGCCAGCGGGGCGAATCAACAGCACGATCGCCATGATGACGAACACCACGGTCGCCGACGCCTCGGGCCAGAACACGCGAGTGAAGCCTTCGATCACGCCGAGCAGCAGCCCGGTGAGAATCGAGCCCATGATCGAGCCCATGCCGCCGATCACGACCACGGCGAACACGGTGATGATCATCGGCTGTCCCATGAGCGGCGACACCTGGATCACCGGCGCGGCCAGCACGCCCGCGAACGCCGCGAGCGCCACGCCGAAGCCGTAGGTGAGCGTGATCATGAGCGGCACGTTGATGCCGAACGCCTCGACGAGCTTGGGGTTCTCCGTGCCCGCGCGCAGATACGCGCCCAGCCGGGTTTTCTCGATCACGAACCACGTGGCGAAGCACACCGCGAGCGACGCCACCACGACCCACGCGCGATAGTTCGGCAGATACATGAAGCCGAGATTGGTTGCGCCCGCAAGCAGATCGGGCACGTCGTATGGCTGCCCCGAAGCGCCGTAGATCGAGCGAAACACGCCTTCGACCACGAGCGTCAGGCCGAAAGTCAGCAGGAGTCCGTACAAATGATCGAGCCGGTACAGCCAGCGCAGCATCGAGCGCTCGATCGCCACGCCGATCAGCCCGACCACGAGCGGCGCGACGAAAATCATCACCCAGTAAGGCAGATCGAAATAGGCGAGACCCATCCACGTAAGCATGGCGCCCAGCATGAACAACGCGCCGTGCGCGAAGTTGATCACGTTGAGCATGCCGAAGATCACCGCGAGGCCGAGGCTCAGGATCGCATAGAACGAGCCGTTCACGAGCCCGAGCAACAACTGGCTCAGCATTGCCGGAAGCGGAATGCCAAAGATCGTCATGAAAGCCGCCCCTAAAGGCACCGTTAAGGCATTGTTTACGGACTACACACGCATGCGGCGCCATGCGCGAAACCGCTCGCGCGAGGCGCCGCATGCCACCTTTACCTCACCGGCGCGCGCTTACTTCCACAGCGCGCACTTCGACTCCGCCTTCGTCGTGTACGCCTGCTCGCCCGGAATCGTCTGCACGACCTTGTAGAGATCCCACGGCCCCTTCGACTCCGACGGCTTCTTCACCTCGACCAGATACATGTCGTGGATCAGCACGCCGTCCTGGCGGATATAGCCGTTGCTCGTGTAGAAGTCGTTGATCTTCGTCTTCTTCAACTGCGCCATCACCTTGTCGGCGTCTGTCGAGCCGACGGCCTGCACCGCCTTCAGATAGTCCGTCACCGCCGAGTAGTCAGCGGCCTGAAGCTCGGACGGCATCTTCTTCGTCTGCTCGTAGTAGCGCTGCGCCCACTTGCGCGCCGCGTCGTTCTGGTCCCAGTACCAGCCGGTCGTCAGCACGAGACCCTGCGTGGTGTCGAGCCCGAGACTCTTCACGTCGGGCAGGAACATCAGCAGCGCGGCGATCTTCATCGTCTTGGTGATGCCGAATTCCTTGGCCGCCTTGATCGCGTTGACCGAGTCGCCGCCCGCGTTGGCAAGGCCCAGCACCTGCGCCTTCGAAGCCTGCGCCTGCAACAGGAACGACGAGAAGTCCGAAGCCGAAAGCGGATGCCGCACTTCGCCCAGCACCTGGCCGCCGTTCGCCTTCACGACGTCCGCCGTGTTCTTTTCGAGCGACTTGCCGAACGCATAGTCGGCCGTGAGGAAGAACCAGCTCTTGCCGCCCTGCTTCACGACGGCGAGACCGGTGCCCTTGGCGAGCGCGACGGTGTCGTAGCCGTAGTGGACCGTGTACGGCGTACATTGCTCGTTGGTGAGCGCGTCGGTGCCCGCTCCCATGTTGAAATACACGCGCTTCTTTTCCTGCGCGACCTGATTCATCGAGAGCGCCGTGGCCGAGTTCGTGCCGCCGAGCAGCAAGTCGAGCCCGTCGCGGTCGATCCATTCGCGCGCCTTGGAAGCCGCGATATCGGCCTTGTTCTGGTGGTCGGCGTACATGATCTCGATCGGCTTGCCGTTCACCTTGCCGCCGAAGTCGGCGATCGCCATCTTGATGGCCGTGAGACCGCCCTGGCCGTCGTCATCGGCATAAAGACCCGACATGTCGGTGATGAAGCCGATCTTCACCGCGTTGTCGGCGGCTTGCGCATTCCCCGCGCAGAGCGCCGTGGCGGCCGCCGTCGCGGCGAAAAGCGCCGCGAGCCGCGCAAACGTGGTTTTCTTCATTGCAGTCTCCTTGGTTGCGTTGTTATTCAGGAACACTTCATGAACTGACTCAGGCAAAGCGCGACGCGCGGCAACCGCCCGTCGCGCGACAAAACCGGTCTGGAACCTAGACGCCCAGCAGATCGTGCAGCACCGGCATCTTGCTTTCGAGTTCGGCCGTGCCGAAATGCTCGACGATGCGCCCGTGCTCCATCACATAGAAACGGTCCGCGAGCGGCGCGGCGAAGCGGAAATTCTGCTCGACCATGACGATCGTGTAGCCGCGCGCCTTGAGCGTGACGATCATGCGCGCGAGCGTTTGCACGATCACGGGCGCGAGACCTTCGGAAATCTCGTCGAGCAGCAGCAGATTCGCGCCGGTGCGCAAAATGCGCGCGACGGCCAGCATTTGCTGCTCGCCGCCCGACAGGCGCGTGCCGGGGCTATGACGCCGTTCCGCGAGATTCGGAAACATCGCGTAGATTTCGTCGAGCGACATGCCTTGCGCGCGGGCCTCGCCCGGCTTGCCTTTCATGCCGATGGCGGGCGGCAGCAGCAGGTTTTCCTCGCACGAGAGGCTCGCGAAAATGCCGCGCTCTTCCGGGCAATAGCCCACGCCGCAATGCGCGATGCGATAGGTGGGCATCTGGATGGTTTCGCGCCCGCCCACGCGAATCGAGCCCGTGCGCCGCCCGGTGAGGCCCATGATCGCGCGCAACGTGGTGGTGCGCCCCGCCCCGTTGCGCCCGAGCAGCGTGACGACTTCGCCGCGCGCGACGCTCAGATCGACGCCATGCAGGATATGCGACTCGCCGTACCAGCTTTGCAGCCCGGCGATCTCCAGCGCGTTCTGTACGCCGGCGGCGCCCGCGGCGGCGGCCGTTTCCTGTTCCGTCACGGTGTTCATGCGTGCGCTCCCGCGAGCGCCGCGTCCGCGCTGCCCATATAGGCTTCGGCCACGAGCGGATTCTTCGACACTTCCGCGTAGCTGCCTTCGGCCAGCACTTCGCCGCGCTGAAGCACGGTGATGGTGTCCGAGATACCGGCGATCACATTCATGTTGTGTTCGACCATGAGGATCGTGCGTCCCGCCGACACCTTCTTGATGAGCGCCGTCACGCGGTCCACGTCCTCGTGCCCCATGCCCTGCGTGGGTTCGTCGAGCAGCATGAGTTCGGGTTCCATCGCGAGCGTGGTGGCGATTTCGAGCGCGCGCTTGCGGCCGTAGGCGAGTTCGACGGTCGGCACGTCGGCGAAATCGGTGAGGCCCACTTGCGTGAGCAGGTCCATCGCGCGGTCGTCGAGTTCGGCGAGCGTGCGCTCGCTTTTCCAGAAGTGATAGGCGGTGCCGAGCGAGCGCTGCAAACCGATGCGCACGTTCTGCAACGCGCTGAGATGCGGAAACACAGCCGAAATCTGGAACGAGCGAATGATGCCGCGCCGCGCGATTTGCGCGGGCCGCTCGCTGGTGATGTCGATGCCGTTGAAGACGATGCGCCCCGCGCTGGGCACGAGGAACTTGGTCAGCAGATTGAAGCAGGTGGTCTTGCCCGCGCCGTTCGGTCCGATGAGCGCGTGAATCGAGCCGCGGCACACGCGCAGGTTCACGCCGTTCACGGCCGTGAAGCCCTTGAACTGTTTCGTGAGGCCGCGCGTCTCCAGAATCGTGTCGCCGAGAATCATGTCCCCTTCCACGGAAGTAAGGCGTACCACTGAAGACCTGCGAACGTGCGGATCTCGCACGCTGAGGTCCGGCGCGGACGGTCCGGCGCGCCTCCCGCTGCGCGCATAGCACGCGCTGCCTGCATTGTTTTCACTGCATTGTCGCGCCAATGATGCAGCGCAATCATTGGGATTTGCACTTAATCGCGATAACGCGGTTTCGTTGTCGTCCGGCGCGCGTTTGCCGCTACGTTCGCCCAAAATACGCGCACATTGCGCGAAGATGCGCCACGCATCGCGAATGTGACAGATGTGCAAAAGCACGCGCGCAAACGCCTTGCGCGCGTTTTCCATTGCGCCCGCATCACGCCGTCGTCAACGTCGCGGCTGGGCGAGCCTCCACGCTCGCTTGCGCGCCCGCGCGGCGGTCGGCGCGCAGCATTTCGGCGGCGCGCTCGGCGATCATCAACGTGGGCGAATTCGTGTTGCCCGAGGTGATGGTGGGCATGATCGACGCGTCCACCACGCGCAGGCCCGCCACGCCGCGCACGCGCAAGCGCGCGTCGACGACCGCGTCGGGGTCGTCGGCACGGCCCATGCGGCAAGTGCCCACGGGATGAAAGATCGTCGTGCCGATCGTGCCCGCCGCCTCGCGCAATTCCTCGTCGGTTTGATACGCGAGCCCCGGCAGGATTTCGTGCGGCTCGTAACGCGCGAGCGCCGCCGAAGCCGCGATGCGCCGCGTGAGCCTCAACGAATGCGCGGCCACGTTCAGATCGTGGTCGGTGGACAGATAATTGGGCGCGATCGCGGGCGCCGCCTTTGGATCGGCGGAAACCGCGTGAATGCTGCCGCGCGAGGTCGGCCGCAAATTGCACACTGAAGCCGTGAACGCGTTGAAGCGATGCAGCGGCTCGCCGAAGCGGTCGAGCGAGAGCGGCTGGACGTGATATTCGAGGTCGGGCCGCGTGAGTTCGGGGTCGTCGGGATTCGACTTCGCGAACGCGCCCAGTTGCGAAGGCGCCATGGACATCGGCCCGCTTTGCATCAGCGCGTACTGCACGCCGATCATCAGCTTGCCCCACCAATGCGCCGATGCCGTGTTGAGCGTGCGCACGCCGTTCACGCGATACGCCATGCGAAGTTGTAAGTGATCCTGAAGATTCTCACCTACGCCGCGCAAATCCTGCACAACGCCGATGCCGAGCCGCGCGAGCCGCTCGCCCGCGCCGACGCCGGAAAGCTCCAGCAACTGCGGCGAATTCACGGCGCCCGCGCACAGGATCACCTCGCAACGCGCGCGCGCGACGTAGGGCACGTCGCCGCGATATTCGACGCCCACGCAGCGCTTGCCTTCGAAGATCACGCGCTCGGTGTGCGCGCCGGTCACGACGGTGAGGTTGGGCCGTTTCATCGCCTCGCGCAGGAACGCCTTCGACGCGTTCCAGCGCACGCCGCGCTTCTGGTTCACTTCGAAGTAGCCGACGCCGCTGTTGTCGCCGCGATTGAAATCGTCGGTGGCCGCAATGCCTTGTTCCTGCGCGGCGTGGGCGAACGATTCGAGAATCTGCCACTTGAGGCGTTGTTTTTCGACGCGCCATTCGCCGCCCGCGCCGTGAAATTCGCTGGCGCCGCCGTGGTGATCCTCGCTGCGGCGAAATACGGGCAGCACGCTGTCCCACGACCAGCCCGAGTCGCCTGTTGCGCGCGCCCAGCCGTCGTAGTCCTCGCGTTGGCCGCGCATGTAGATCATGCCGTTGATCGACGACGAGCCGCCCAGCACGCGCCCGCGCGGGTAGGAGAGCGCGCGGCCGTTCAGGCCTTTTTCGGCGGCGGTTTTGTAGAGCCAGTCCGTGCGCGGATTGCCGATGCAGTACAAATAGCCGACTGGAATGTGAATCCAGTGATAGTCGTCCTTGCCGCCGGCTTCGATGAGCAGCACGGAAATGTCGGCGTCTTGCGTCAGCCGGTTGGCGAGCACGCAGCCAGCGGAGCCGGCGCCGACGATCACGTAATCGAATTCGCCTTCCAGGCGTCGTTGGGGCGCATCCACGCTCATGATCTGTCTCCTGTCGACCGGAGTTGGCGCTTTAGCGCCTTACTCCGATCCCATGCAGAGCTGTCGACCGGAGTTGGCGCTTTAGCGCTTACTCCGGTCCCATGCAAAGCTGTCGATCGGAGTTGGCGCTTCAGCGCCTTACTCCGGCCCCATGCCTCGCATATTTCGAACACCTAACAATGCCGCCGGCACTTCATCTCACTTCGCCACCGGCATCGTGAATTCCGCGCCCTTTGCGATGCTGTCGGGCCAGCGCTGCATGATGCTCTTGTAGCGCGTGTAGAACCGCACGCCTTCCTCGCCGTAAGCGTGATGATCGCCGAACAGCGAACGCTTCCAGCCGCCGAACGAATGCCACGCCATCGGCACCGGAATCGGCACGTTGATGCCCACCATGCCCACCTTGATCTGGCGCGAGAACGCGCGCGCCACGCCGCCGTCCGACGTGAAGCACGACACGCCGTTGCCGAATTCGTGCGCATTGACGAGGTCGACCGCCGTGGCGAAATCCGGCACGCGCACGACCGAGAGCACCGGCCCGAAAATCTCTTCCTTGTAGATGGTCATGTCGGTCGCGACGTTATCGAACAGCGTGCCGCCGAGGAAGAAGCCGTTCTCGTGACCTTGCACGCGATGGCCGCGCCCGTCGACCACGAGCTTCGCGCCCGCCTTCACGCCAGCCTCGATATAGCCTTCGACTTTCGCCCGGTGCGCACCCGTGACAAGCGGCCCCATTTCCGAAGCGCCGTCCATGCCGCTGCCGATCTGTAGCGCCTTCACGCGCGGCGCGAGGCGCTCGATCAGTTCGTCGGCGATATGGCCCACGGCCACCGCGACCGAAATCGCCATGCAGCGCTCGCCCGCCGATCCATACGCCGCGCCGATCAACGCATCCACGGCCTGATCGAGATCGGCGTCGGGCATCACCACGAGATGATTCTTCGCGCCGCCCAGCGCCTGCACGCGCTTGCCGTGCTTCGTGCCTTCCGTGTAGATGTATTCGGCGATCGGCGTGGAACCCACGAACGAAAGCGCGGCGACGTCGGGATGCGCGAGCAGCGCGTCGACCGCCGTCTTGTCGCCGTGAACGACGTTGAACACGCCGTCGGGCAAGCCCGCTTCCTTGAGCAGTTCCGCGAGCCGCAGCGAAGCCGAAGGATCGCGCTCCGAAGGCTTCAGCACGAACGTGTTGCCGCACGCGAGCGCGACTGGAAACATCCAGCACGGCACCATCATCGGAAAATTGAACGGCGTGATGCCCGCGACCACGCCGAGCGGCTGGCGCAAATTCCAGTTGTCGATGCCGCCGCCGATCTGATCGGTGAAATCGGTCTTGAGCAGGTTCGGAATGCCGCACGCGAATTCGACCACTTCGATGCCGCGCATCACCTCGCCCTTCGCGTCGGAGAACACCTTGCCGTGCTCGCGCGTGATGAGTTCGGCCAGTTCGTCGTGATGCTGGTCGAGCAGATCCTTGAACTTGAAGAGAATGCGCGCACGCTTGATGGGCGGCGTTTCGGCCCACGCCGCGCAGGCGGCCTGCGCGGCGGCCACGGCCGCGTCGACTTCGGCCACGCTCGCGAGCGGCACGCGCGCGGCGACGTTGCCGAACGCGGGATTGAAAACGTCGCCGTACCGTTCGCTCGTGCCCGCGACCGGCTTGCCGTCGATGAAATGCGTGAGCGTGCGGAGTTCCGCCTCGCTTCGGTGTGTCTCGCCCATGTGTGCCTCTTTCGTGGAGGAATCTGTATGCAGCTTCGGACCCATAGCGTAAGCGCGGGGCGCGCGCGCGATCCAATGATTAATGCTCAACTGCGTTATAAGGCGGTTTAATATCAGCGCATGGACCTGACCTTGCTCCGCGCTTTCGTCACGGTCGCGCGCGAAGGCAATCTCACGCGCGCGGCCACACATCTGCATCTCACGCAGCCGGCCGTGAGCTTGCAGATCAAGCATTTGCAGGAAACGCTGGGCGTGACGCTGTTTACGCGCACGTCCCACGGGCTCGCGCTCACGCGCGACGGCCAGGCGCTGCTGCCGCATGCCGAACGCGCGCTCAATGCCGCGGGCGACGTGCAGCGCGCCGCTGCTGCGCTGCGGCATGAAGTGCGCGGGCGCTTGCGCATCGGCACGATTCTGGACCCGGCGTTTCTGCGGCTCGGCGGCTTTCTGCACGAACTCGTGGAAACCTGGCCGCAGATCGAAACCGCGCTGCGCCACGGCATGTCGGGCTGGGTGCTCGATCAACTGCGCTCGCGCGAACTGGATGTCGGTTATTACATCGGCCAGCCCGCGCCCGGCGACGCGTTCCACGCGCTCACGCTCACGCGCTTTCAGTACCGCGTGCTGGCGCCCGCCGGCTGGAAAGACCGCGTGAAGGGCGCGCGCGACTGGCGCTCGCTCGCGGCGCTGCCGTGGATCTGGACGCCGCCCGCCTCCGCGCACAATCGTCTGCTCACGACGCTTTTCGAGGCCGCGCACGCCAAGCCCGTGAAAGTGGCCGAAGTCGACCAGGAACCGTCGATGCTCGATCTCGTGAAGTCGGGCGTGGGCCTCTCGCTCGCGCGCGACGCGATTGCCATCGCGGAGGCGCACGCGCATGCGCTCACCATCGTGGAAGGCGTGACCGTGCCGACCGAACTCACCTTCGTCACGCTGGCCGCGCGCCGCGACGAACCCGTGATCGCCGCGGCGCTCAAGGCCATCGAAACGCAATGGGCGATATGAGCCGCGCTCATGACGGCGCCGCGCTTGCGCCGCAATCGGCCGAAACCCGCATGACCGTGTAACAGCGCTGTCACGCGAGATTTGCTAGATTGGGACTTCGCCGCGTGTTTTCGTCATGCCGATGGCGTGCCGATTTCGAACTCGCGCTTCATTGCGCTGCATCGCGTTTCATCGCGCCTTATCGCGCTTTACGCCTGCGTTCCCCAACCGCTTTTCCATCCGCTCTTTCCAACGTCTCACGCCGAACGCGTGCCTCTTCCAACGGTTTCCTCGTGCCACAGGAGCTTGCATGGCCCGCAACATCGAAATCAAAGCCCGCGCCCGTCAATTCGACGCGTTGCGCGAACGTGCCGCCCAGCTTGCGCCCGACGCGCCGCTGATCTTTCGCCAGCAGGACTTCTTCTACGACGTGCCGCGCGGACGCCTGAAACTGCGCCAGTTCGACGACGGCACGCCGCCCGAGCTGATTTTCTATCAGCGCGACGACCGCGACGGCCCGAAAGCCTCGTACTACACGCGCAGCCCCGTGACCAACGCCGAAGCGATGCACTCGCTGCTCGCCACGGCGCTCACCACGCGCGGCATCGTCTCGAAGGAGCGTCACGTGTATCTCGCGGGGCGCACGCGCATTCACCTCGATCGCGTGGACGGTCTCGGCGATTTCGTCGAGCTGGAAGTCGTGCTCGGCCCCGAGGACGACGAGCAAGGCGGCGAAGCCGAAGCGCACGAGATGTTCGCCAGGCTCGGCGTGCCGGAAAGCGACCTTGTTTCGGTCGCGTATGTGGATCTGCTCAATACGGCGAACGCGAACGCCGCCTGAAGCCGCCCCATACCGCCTGAAGCCACCCGATACCGCTTGGCGCCGCGCCGGATCGCTCGACGCCGGCTCGAAGCGGCTTCGGCGCACACTCAAGCCGCCGGCGCGCCCGGCTCCAGGTGCCCGAGCGGCAGCGGCCCATTGCGCTTGAACGTGGTGAGCACGATGTTCGAGCGCACGCTGTCCACGCCGGGCACGCGCATGAGCTTCTTCATGACGAAGGTGGACAGCGCGTTCAGATCGGGCGCAACGATGCGCAGCAGGTAATCGGCGTCGCCCACCACCGCGTGACACTCGAGCACTTCGGGCAGCACGTCGATCTGCTGCTGGAACTGCTCGATGATCGAATCGCCGTGATGCTTGAGCTTGAGGCTCGTGAACGCCGTCACGCCCAGCCCGAGCTTTTCCGGCCGCAATACCACGCGATATCCGTCGATCACGCCCGACGCCTCCAGCCGTTGCAGGCGCCGGCCGATCTGCGAGGGCGAGAGCGGAACCTGCTCGCCAAGCTGCTGATGCGTGGCGCGGCCGAAGCGCTGAAGCACGTCGAGCAGCGCTAGATCGAAGTGATCGAGTTCGAGCATGATGGAAACTTGCATTGAATGGCATTGATATGCGCGATTATCGCACGTTGTCGCCTTTTACTCCTGAGAACGCGCACATACCGCGCCGCACACGCTCTAGACTTGCAAGCTCGAGCAAGCTTACCGAGTGAAGCAACACCCGCATGGCCGCCGCAACCGCGAAGCTTCAGGAGCAATTCGACGCGGGTCTCGTCACCCGTCCCGATTTCACGATCGACCAGCCGTACGAGGGCTACGGCGCGGCCGATCACGCCGTCTGAAACCTGCTCTACCTTCGCCAGCGCGCGCTGCTGGAAGGCCGCGCGTGCGAAGCGTTCATCGACGGCGCGCTGCGCATCGGCCTGAACGTCGCGCAGGTGCCTTCGTTCGACGAGGTGAGCGCGCGCTTGACGGCCGCCACGGGCTGGCGCATCGTCGCCGTGCCGGGCCTCGTGCCCGACCTCATCTTCTTCGAGCACCTCGCCAACCGCCGCTTTCCCGTGACGTGGTGGATGCGCCGCCCCGACCAGCTCGACTATCTGCAAGAGCCGGACTGCTTTCACGATCTGTTCGGCCACGTGCCGCTGCTGACCGACCCCGTTTTCGCCGACGCGATCCACGCCTACGGCCGCGCCGCGCTCGCCGTGGACGAGCACGCGCTCCCGCTGCTCGCGCGCCTCTATGGGTACACGGTGGAGTTCGGCCTGATGCGCGACTCGAAGGCGCTCGACGGCGTGAAGATCTACGGCGCGGGCATCGTTTCGAGCCAAGGCGAAACGCTTTACAGCGTGGAAAGCGCGTCGCCCAACCGGCTCGCGTTCGATCTCGACCGCGTGCTGCAAACGCGCTATCGCATCGACACGTTTCAGAAAACCTACTTCGTGATCGATTCGTTCGCACAGCTATTCGATGCGCTCGGCGCCGGCATCGCTTCGCGGCTGGCCGAACCGGCGGCGCTGCTGCACGCGCGGCACGCGCGAAGGCTGGCTCGCCGAAGGCGACGTGTGATGCGCGTGTGATGCGCGCGTGATGCGAACCGCGCGCCGCGCACGCCGCGCGCATCCGTGAAAAAATCGGCCATGCCGTCCTGGCGCGCGCGGCCAATGCGGCCCGCCGCTTTTTCCCGCTCAATGGAGGTACTCAAATGACCAACCGGATCAACCGACTCACGTCCGAGGAGCGCGCCCAGCAGCTCGCCGAACTGCGCGGCTGGCAAGCCGTGGCGGGCCGCGACGCGATCCAGCGCCAGCTCGAATTCGCCGACTTCAACGCGGCGTTCGGCTTCATGACGCGCGTGGCGATCAAGGCCCAGGAAATGAACCACCATCCCGAGTGGTTCAACGTCTACAACCGCGTGGAGATCACGCTTTCGACGCACGAAGCCAACGGCCTCACCGCGCGCGACGTGGAACTCGCGCGCTTCATTGATTCGATCGCGCCTTGAGCGTTCGCGGCCTCGCCGTGAAAGCCGAATGCAAAGCATAAGGATTCCAAACCTTCAGGTCTGGAGGCTCTTTTTAAGGGACATGTAAGACTGCGGCGCAGCATGGCGCTCGCTGGCCAAAAGGTGTCCAAACCTTCCGGCGTGATGGCCTTTCTACGCTGTACAATCAGCGACGCATATGGCCCGGAGCGCGCTCCGGCCAGTACGTGAGTTCATCGTCGCTCGAAGCCGGGCGGTTGCGCCAGAGCGATCGCGGCTTCGGGTTCGATGATCGAAATATCGGACATGTGGATCGTGATCGTGCAACTGCCGCACGCGGCGCCGCTCAGTCGCTGTGCATCTGCGCTGTTTCATATTGCGAGCGACGCTTCGCGAACTGCCTGCCTGAATGCTAAACCTTTTGTACTTGAGCGAATCCCATGCGACTCCTTCTGATCGAAGACGACCGCCCCATCGCACGCGGTATCCAGTCCAGCCTCGAACAAGCCGGCTTCACGGTCGACATGGTCCACGACGGCATCTTCGCCGAACAGGCTCTCACGCAAAACCGCCATGAGCTCGTGATCCTCGACCTCGGCTTGCCGGGCATCGACGGCATGACGCTGCTGTCGCGCTTTCGCCAGAGCAACCGGCACACGCCCGTGATCGTGCTGACCGCGCGCGACGAACTGAACGACCGCGTCCAGGGCCTCAATTCGGGCGCCGACGACTACATGCTCAAGCCGTTCGAGCCGGCCGAACTCGAAGCGCGCATTCGCGCCGTCATGCGCCGCAGCGGGCCGCACGGCGACGTGCCGCGCCCCGAAGTCTCGCTCGGCGGCGTGCGCCTGTCGGGTGTCGATCGCCGCATCTTCAACGACGACAAGCCGCTCGAACTCTCGCCGCGCGAATTCGCCGTGCTCGAAATGCTGCTGCTGCGTCATGGCCGCGTGGTGAGCAAGGCGCAACTGCAAGATCACCTCACGCATTTCGGCGGCGATCTCGGCGACACCGCGATCGAAGTCTACGTACACCGCGTGCGCAAAAAGCTCGAAAGCTGCCGCGTGGAAATCGTCACGGTGCGCGGCTTCGGCTACCTGTTGCAGGAAATTCGCCAGGCCGCCTGATTCGCGCGCCCGCACGGCGCGTTCAGCGGGCGTTCAACGTGGCCCCGCGCGAATTCCGCAGCCGCGGTGCGCCGGATAACGTTGCCGTGTGCGCCGGATAACGTTGCCGTGTGCGCCGGATAACGTTGCCGTGTGCGCCGGCGCGCGCGCCTGAGGCCGCGCGCTTTCGAGCCGCTTGCGAGTCGCTTGCGCACGGCCCGCGCGGCCCGCGTACAATGGCTCGACGCGCATCGCGTCCGCGCGGCGGCGCTTAGCCACCGCGAGCCACCGCGCGCGATGCGTCCCCGTTCATCGTCGCCTGAAACCGCCCGTCGCCATCATGTCTCAACCGGCCGCAACGAGTCTGCGGCGCACGCTGCTGCGGCGCCTTGCCGCCCCTTTGTCGCTGCTCGCGCTCATGAGCGGCCTGATCGCCTACTGGCTCGCGTGGCAATACACGCAGCACGTGGTCGACCGCTCGCTTGCGGACCTCGCCACCGCCATTTCGCGGCAAATCCAGATCTCCGGGGCCGACGCGCCCGAAAGCGTGCCGCCGCTCGCGCAGGCCATGTTCTCCGATCCGGTGGAGCATCTCATCTACCGCATCAGCAACGGCGACACCGAAATCGCCGGCGACCACGACCTGCCGCTGCAAGGCAGCAACGTGCGCCGCATGCACTATGCGTACGTGTTCGAGACCGTCTACAAGGGCGTGAGCGTGCGCGTCGCGCAGGTGCGCGTGCCGCAGCCCACGGGCAACCCCATCGTCGTGGAAGTGGGCCAGCCCGTGCATCACCGCTTTCGCATCGCGGCCGAATTTCTCGTCGCGATCATGATGCCGCTCCTGCTGCTGCTGCTCGCGGGCTGGGTGATCGTGTGGCGCGTGGTCAACCAGCAGCTCAACCCGCTCACGGCGCTCGCCGATTCGCTCAACCGGCAGACGCACACCTCGCTCGAACCCGTCGACGAAACCTACGTGCCGGTCGAAATCCGGCCGCTCACGGGCGCGCTCAACGCGCTGCTGGGGCGCCTGAAGACCGCGCTCGAAGGCCAGCGCAAGTTCATCGCCGACGCCGCCCATCAGTTGCGCACGCCGCTCACGGCCGTGAAACTGCACGCCGAACAGGCGGTGAACGCGCGCGAGCCGCAAAAGGTCAACGACGCCGTGCGCGAATTGCGCGCCGCCGCCGACCGCGCGGTGCGGCTTTCCAATCAACTGCTTTCGCTCGCGCGCGCGGAACCGGGCGAGCAGGCGGCGCGTTTCGTCGATATCGACATGGCCGCGCTCGCGTTCGAAACGGGCGCCGAGTGGGTGCCGCGCGCGCTCGCGAGTCACGTCGACCTGGGTTTCCAGCGGCTCGACGACCCCGAGAACGACACGCCGCTCATGGCGCGCGGCAATCCCGTGCTGCTGCACGAGGTGATCGCCAATCTGCTCGACAACGCGCTCAAGTATTTGCCGCCCGTGCGCGAGAACGGCGGGCGCATCACGCTCACGGTTTCGCAAACGTTCGTGGATGGCGTGCCGATGGCCGAGATCGTCGTGGAGGACAACGGGCGCGGCGTGCCGCACGGTCAGCAAGCCGATCTCTTCAAGCGCTTCTTCCGCGGCGACGGCCAGAGCGAAAGCGGCGTGGACAGCGGCGCGGGTCTCGGCCTCGCGATCGTTCACGACATCATGGCGCTGCATCGCGGCAGCGTGCATTACGAGGACGCGGCCGAAGGCGGCGCGCGCTTCATCGCGCGCGTGCCGCTCGAGAACCGGGTGCCGCCCGCGCGCAAGGACGCTTACGCGAAAGGCGCGGAAACGGCGCGCGCGCAACCGGTGCAAGCCGCGCACGACGCGACCGACCCGGCACACCAGGCAAGCGTGGATTGACGCACGAATCGCAAGACGCGCAAAGCACGCCGCAATGAAAAAGGGCCGCCGCGGCCCTTTCCGTTTGTGCTGTCGTTACGCTATCGCGCGGCAAACCCCGCGCTCACTTCTTCTTTTTACTCTTTGCGCTCTTTGCGCCTTTCGCGCTCTTTGCGCTCTTTGTACTTTTGGCGGCTTTCTCGCTTTTCTCTTTTTCGGGCGGCGCGAGCATCGTGCCGCGGCACTTGCGCGCGCCGCAGCGGCATTCGTATTCGCGCTTGAGCTTCCTGGTCTGCTTCGCGTCGATCACGAGGCCGTAGTCGTAGAACAACTCCTCGCCTTGCGCGATGTCGTGCAGCGCGTGAATGTAGACGTGGCCGTCGATTTCTTCCGCTTCGCAGTTCGGCGCGCACGAATGGTTGATCCAGCGCGCGCTGTTGCCGTTCACCTTGCCGTCGATCACGTCGCCTTCTTCGAGCGCGAAGTAGAACGTGTGATTCGGTTCGTCGGGGTTATGCGGATGACGGCGCAGCGCTTCCTTCCACGAGATGCGCTCGCCCTTGTATTCGATCAACCGCTCGCCCGCGCCGATGGGCGCCGCCGCAAACACGCCCTTGCCGTGCACGCCCGACTGGCGCACGACGATCCTGCGTCCGCTCATTGAGAATCCTTGTGAAGTCCTGCGGGGAAAGTGCCCCGGCAACGCTTTCGCGCCCCGGTCATTCTCAGCCGTCTTGTGCCGCTCGATGTCGATTCGCGTGACGGTCTAATGGCGTTGCCGCGAAGGCGCGCCGCATTCGCCGCGCCGCAAAGTTCGTTGCGAATGCCGCGCCCCGCGCGCCACATGGCATCGTACACGCTCGCGCGGGCTTCGTTCAACCCGTGCGCCGCGCCAGCCTTCCGGGCGCGCGGCGCGGGTCTCAGCGTTGCCCGAGCGTCGTTTCGCCGAACAGGTTCTTCTGGTCGCGCGGCTGCGAGCGCCAATACTGCGGCGGCGCCTTCACGGTCGCGCCCAGTTGCGCCGCCGCGTGCCACGGCCAGCGCGGATCGTAGAGCATCGCGCGCGCCATCGCGATCATGTCGGCGTCGCCGTCTTCGAGAATCTGCTCGGCCTGCAACGCTTCGGTGATGAGGCCCACGGCCATCGTCGGCAAACCGGTTTCGGCCTTCACCTTGCGCGCGAACTGCACTTGATAGCCGGGCCCGAGCGCGATCTTCTGCAACGGCGAAACGCCGCCCGACGAGATGTCGATCCAGTCCGCGCCGCGACGCTCGAGTTCCTGCGCGAAGGCCACCGTGTCGTCCGGCGTCCAGCCGCCTTCCACCCAGTCCGTGGCCGACACGCGCACGCCCACGGGACGGTCGGCCGGGAATTCGGCGCGCACGGCGTCGAACACTTCGAGCGGGAAACGCATGCGATTTTCGCGCGAGCCGCCGTATTCGTCGGTGCGCTGGTTCGCGATCGGCGAGAGGAATTGATGCAGCAGATAGCCGTGCGCCGCATGCAGTTCGATGGCGTCGATACCGAGACGCGCGGCGCGCCGCGCCGTGGCCACGAACGCGTCGCGCACGCGATTCAGGCCCGCCGTGTCGAGCGCGAGCGGCGGCGTTTCGTCGTCCTTGTGCGGCAGTGCCGAAGGCGCGTGCGGCAGCCAGCCGCCTTCGGCAACGGGAATCAGTTGACCGCCTTCCCAAGGCACGTGGCTCGATGCCTTGCGGCCCGCGTGCGAGATTTGCATGGCGACGCGAATGGGCGAATGACGGCGGATCGCTTCGATCACGGGCTTGAGCGCGGCTTCGGTCGCGTCGTCCCACAGGCCCAGATCGCCGGGCGTGATGCGGCCGTCGGGCTCCACGGCGGTCGCCTCGATGCACAGCATGGCCGCGCCCGAGAGCGCGAGGTGGCCGAGATGGATCATGTGCCAGTCGGTGGCTTCGCCGCGCTCGGCGGAGTATTGGCACATCGGCGAAACGACGATGCGATTGGCGAGCGTCATGCCACGGAGTTCGAGCGGAGTGAAAAGCTTGCTCATGAAAGGTCCACGCGCGGTGAATTAAAGCGTCCGAGAATAGCACGCGTGTTTTTCGCGCGCTTGAAGGCGCTTCGCGCGCTCGCGGCGATTCCGTTCGGTCCGGCGTGGGTTTTTGCCGCGCGGCGCGGGCGCTCGCGTTCAAGCGCCAGGCGGGATCGAGCCGGCATCAATGCGGCATCAATTCCGTATCGAGCCGACTTGGACGCGAAGTTCGAGGCCGACTTCAAGGCCGACTTCGAGGCGCACTCAGAGGCCGACTTCGACGCCAACGCCGAGGCTTGCGTCAAGCCGTGGTCAAGGCTGGCGCGCGGCCATCCGTGCATCGACGGTATCGAGCCATTCGCCGAACATGCGGCTCGCCTGCGCTTCGAGTTGCGGACCGTGGCGCGCGGTGTCGGCGCGCAACGCATTCACGTCCACGCCCGCCGAAACGATCTCGCTCGCATGGCCGATGAGCCAGGGCTCGAAGCGGTCGGCGCGCACTTCGGGATGACATTGCAGACCGAGTACGTTCTCGCCCCACGCGAACGCCTGGTTCTCGCACAGCGCGGTGGACGCGAGCCGCGTGGCGCCGTCGGGCAGATCGAAGGTGTCGCCGTGCCAATGCAGCATCGAGGTCGACGCCGCGTCGAGATGCGCGAGCGGCGAGGCGCGGCCGGCCGGCGTGAGCGTGAGCGGCGTCCAGCCGATTTCGGGCCGCGGCCCCGCATACACGCGCGCGCCCAGCACGCGCGCGATGAGTTGCGCGCCGAGACAGATGCCGAGCGTGGGCAAACCGGCCGCGATGCGCTTTTCGATCATGCCGGCGAGCGGCGCGAGCGTGGGATAGCGCGCGTCGTCCACGGCGTTGATCGGCCCGCCGAGAATCACCATCAGCGAGGCCGACAACGGATTGAGCGCACCGATGCGCGCAAAGCCGACATCCACGTAACGCACGGGGCGCCCGCGGTCGCCGAGCACGCGCTCGAAGCTGCCGAGGTCCTCGAAATAGACATGGCGAACGGCCAATACTTCGCGATTCATCGGCAATTTCCTGGATCGGCGGAAGATGCCACGCGCGCGGGCGGCGCGTGCAGAAAACGGGAGTTGCCGCGCGCGGCGCACGGCACGGGCGATGGACGACAAAGACGAACCGGCGCTTCCTGTGCCCGCGCGGCCGCAATACGGCAAGGGCGGCGCGTTCCCCGCACGAAGCGCCCGGCGCGGGCCCGCTCGGGCGTTGCGGCGCGCGCCGGGCGCTTGAGAAAGCGCGGCGCGCGATCGTCCTGCAAAACGCTTACTGCGCGAAGATCTTCCAGTTCTTTTTCTGGGTCGTCGCGTCGGCTTGTTGGTACACCGAACAATCCAGACGCAGGTCGGTATCGGCCATGTCGATCTTGAGCAGATTGCAGTGGCTCGGCGCCTTCTTCGCGTTCTTGCTCGGCTCGAAGTGCGCGCACGTGAGGCACATGCGGTGCTGCGGGCTGGTTTCCTGCGCTTCGAGCAGATAGACGGTCTTGAGCAGCGTGCGATAAAGCACCGACTGCTCGTCGGCCTTCAAACCGCCCACGGCCTTCGAGAGAAACTCCGGCCATTGCGAAGCCTTCTTCGCAGCCGTGCGGCCACGCGTGGTCAGGCGCACGGCGAGCGCGCGGCCGTCGTCGAGCGCGCGACGCTTTTCGACGAGACCCTTGGTTTCGAGCGTGCTCACCGCGTCGCTCGTGGTCGCCGCCGTCAGGGCGGTTTCGCGCGCGATCTCGCCAAGGCGCATCGGCCCCTTGCGCTGCATCAGCAGCACGAGAATCTCGCCCTGGGTCGGCGTGAGCCCCGCCCCTTCGGCCCAGTCCCACGCCTGGCTCCGCATTGCCGTGCTAAGTCGCAGCAGGCTATGGGTCACCCGCCCGGCTGCCTGCTCTCCGTATACGCCTTCGCTCATAGTCTTTCGCTGGTTTATTGGCAGCTCGCGCTGCATCGTCAGCCACCGCATTCGCAGGCGGCCTGTGGGGACGCTTGCGCCCGGTATGACCGAACGCCGCACCATCTCAAATTTACTGCAACGTGCCGCGCAAACCTACGCTTTGCACAGTTGGATTGCGTTGCCGCTCGCGCCCAAAACGTCGTTCGCGCTCCACGCCCAGGCAGCAAACCGCCATTCTATGCGAGAGTGAGAAATCGCACAGCTAACTTATTCAGGCTCAATTGTGGATAACCCGTTGATAAGCTGTCGATTTGCGATCGGGCCGACGTAAGGGCCGACTTTTTCCGCGCCCAAAACCCTCGCCGTTTCACGCTCGACCCTCGCGCCGAAGCCCCAAAAAATAGCCGAAAGCGCGCCGCAACGCGCGCATTGTCGCCCGCCTCGCGACACGCAGTCCATTGAGTTTGCAGGGAAATCGAAGGTTACCCACAGGGCTGTACGGATTTTTTCGCCCGCTCGGCGGCAAACACTGGCGTGGATCAAAAAACTAAGAACAACCAGGTAGTTGGGCAGGCCGAAAATTTTTTCTGCGCGGCGAAAAAAATGTGACTTCGCGCGCACCCTATGGCGCGCCGCACGGCGCATTTCGCCGCATCGTTCGCTTTCATTCGCCTGAAAGCGTGAAGGGCAGCATCAAGGTTGCCCTCGTGCTGCCCTTCTGTGTTGCCTTCCATGCCGCCCTTCCGGTTCGACCGTCCGGGCGAATCGCACTTCAAGCGGGTTTCACTTCCGCCGCCCGCCGCCGCGCGCCACGATCGGCGCACGACGCATTGCCAGGAAATCGTAAGGCATCCTTGACGTTGTGCCGGCCGCGAGTTTCAGGCGCGCCAGCGCAGGCACTGCTGGCGCACGGCTTCGTGCAGCGACTTCTCCTCGGCCACCACGTTGCGCAGCCAGCTCGCGTCGTTGTTCTGCGCGCGGGCGATGGTCGCGATTTCGGCGAGCGCCTGCTTCGAACCCAGCGCGTCGGCGTGCGGCGCGAGAATGTCGAGCGTTTCGAGAATGTCTTCGGAGATGGTGCGGCGCTCGCCGCTTTGCGGATTCACGCAAGTGCCGGCGAGGCCGAAACGGCACGCCTGGAAACGGTTGAACGTGTAGACGAGGTAATCGTCCTCGCGCGGCGTGATCGGCCGGTCGATGAGCAGATGGCGCGCGAGCGTCTGGATGTAGCAGGCAATGGCCGCCGCGCGCTCGACCGACAGCGGCGTGTCCATCACGCGCACTTCGATCGTGCCGAAACCGGGCTTCGGGCGAATGTCCCAGTAGAAGTCTTTCATGCTGTTGACGACGCCCGTGTGGACCATCTTCGAGAAGTAGTCCTTGAACTCTTCCCAGCTCAGCACGAACGGCGCGCGGCCCGAAAGCGGGAACGCGAACACGGAGTTCAGGCGCGCCGAATGAAAGCCCGTATCCACGCCCTGCACATACGGCGACGAAGCCGAAAGCGCGATGAAGTGCGGAATGAAACGCGACAGCGAGTGCAGCAGGAACAGCGCGCTGTCGGCGTCGGGGCAGCCGATGTGAACGTGCTGGCCGAACACCGTGAACTGCTTCGCGAGATAGCCGTACAGCTCGGAAAGATACTGAAAGCGCGGGGTATCGACGATACGGCGGTCGCTCCATTGCTGGAACGCGTGCGTCCCGCCGCCGCACAGCCCGACGTTGAGCCGGTCGGCCGCGGCGACGAGCGTGTCGCGAATCTTGCGCAAATCGGTCACGGCCTGCTCGTGATGCGTGCAGATGCCGGTGGAAAGCTCGATCATGCTTTCGGTGATCTCGGGCGTGATGTTGCCCGGAATCTCCTGATCCTTCACGAGGCGCATGATGTCGCTCCCCGCCTTGGTCAGATCGTAGTCATGCGTGTTGACGATCTGCATTTCGAGTTCGACACCGAACGTGAACGGTTTCGAATCGACGAATGTTTCAAGTGACATGGCGTCCCCTGTTGGACGGCGCGAAACCCGGCGGCGCAAAAGCGCTCGGGCGCGCAAGTGTTGCAAGGCGGCACGAGCGGCGGCGTTGTCGCAACCGCCGCGCGCACCGCGCCTTTCATGGTTCGTCGCGTTCGCCGACGAGCGCCAGCACGCGATAGACGACCCACGGCGCGAACAGTTGAAGCACAACGATCGCGCAAAGAATGATGGCGCGCAGGCTCGGGTCGAAGTTCGGATAGAGATCGTAAGTATCTTCGACCAGCAGGAAGGCGAGCGCCGACATCGGCGTAAGCCCGAGGCCGAGCGCCACGCCCTGCTTCCATTCGAGCCCGCTCGGCTTGGCGAACATCAGCACGCCGAGCAGCTTGCCCACCAGCCGCGCGACGATCAGACCCGCCGCGGCGAGACCGCCCACGGCAATGTCGTGCCACCGGAACGTGGTGAGCGTGAGCACGAACAGAATCACGGTGAGAAGCCAGCCGGCCGTCCCGAAATGCTGCGGCCACAACTGCGGGCGCGCCTCGCGATTTTTCACGTAGATGCCGGCCGCGAGCAGGCTCAGGATCGTCGAAAGCTTGAGCAGATGCGCCACGGCGATGGCGAGCAGCACGAGGCCGAACAGCGCGACGAACGAATGCTCGTCCTGCGGGCTGAGGCTGAAGCGCCGGTAGAACAGCGTGCAGGCGCGCGCGAGCAGATACGCGAGCACCAGCGAACCGACCAGCAGATACAGCGGCTGGAGGATGGTCGCGAACACGTTGCCGTAGATTTCCTGATGCAGCCAGCTCGACGCGAGTTTCTCGATCACCACGGCGTAGATGCTGTTGAGCGCCGTGAGCGTAATGAGGCGCTGCGTGACCTGGCCTTCGGCACGCAGTTCGACCTTGAGCTGGATCACCATCGCGGGCGAGGTGGCCATGGCGATTGAAGCTACGACGATCGAGATCATCGCCGGCACCGAAAGGAACAGCAGCACGACGAGCACGAATACGAACGTGAGCGTCGACTCGGCCACGCTGGAGAGGATCAGCCACGGATTGCGGCGAATCCAGCGCAAGTCGAGGCGGCTGCCCAGTTCGAACAGCAGCAGCCCGAGCGCGACGTCCAGCAGCGGGCGCGCGGCCGTGGCCACGTCGGCGTCGATCACGCCGAAGCCGGCCGAACCGGCGATCAGGCCGATCACGCCATAACCCGAAATGCGCGGCAAACGCCACGCGCGATAGCAAAGCTCGCCGAAGAGACCGGCGGCGAGCAACGCGAGCCCTGCCCAGAAAATGCCGTCTAGCTGCAACGGCCAGGCAGGAAAGAACGAAAACGCCGACTTCATCGTGGAGGCTTCTCCTTGGCAAGAAGACAGTCCGGCTGTCCGACGTCAGATCGACAACGATTCACACTCAAGGCAAGCCGCGTGCCGCGGCTTCTGAGCGGCGCTTCTAAGGCCGCCTTAAGGGCCGCCGCAAGAGCCGCCCGGAAGCCGCGCTCGATGCCGGCCTGCCCGCTTCGGCGGCGCGCGCTTGGCCGGCATACGCATGGGCTCACGCGCAAGCGAGTTCGGTCCGGCAGATCGAACCGCGCGCAGGGCTGCTGCGAGTGCGGGAAACCATTGCGCCGCACGGATAGTGCGGCGAACAGCCGGTACGGGCGCGTCCTGTGCGCGTTTTCGCGAAAGCGGCGCCCGCGGTGGAGAAACGAACGCCGCCGGCTTCCTGAGCACTCTGATTCAGGGCACGCGGCATCCGTTCCTTGGATGCGTCAGCCGTTCTGGTGCGGCATCCGACGCGGAAAGAACGGCGATTGTGCCATAGCTTTTTTGCAATTGTCCCGGCGAAACCGAAAGCCTGAACGAAGGCGGTAATAACGCCCAGTTTGCCCGAACGCCGTGACAGGAAAGGCAAAAATGACCGGCGGTTTTCCACAGATTGAGCAGACGGATTCCGGCGCCTGTTTCAAGCCCGGTTTTCGGGACGTTCCGGCAGCGATGGCGTTAGCTTCGGGTTTACG
Source organism: Paraburkholderia sp. J41 (assembly GCF_905220235.1). NCBI lineage: Bacteria > Pseudomonadati > Pseudomonadota > Betaproteobacteria > Burkholderiales > Burkholderiaceae > Paraburkholderia > Paraburkholderia sp. J41. The sequence goes on from NZ_CAJMZE010000010.1 coordinate 124,766, forward strand.
GTTTACCGTATGTATACGTAGTAGAAGTTAACAAAGCCCTGGATTTTCTGTGGATAACCGGTGTTTACTTCGGGATATCAACAAGTTGGCGTTCGCACAACCGGATGCTTTGCATGTGCGATGCCGCACGGCTTCATTGAATAACTTTTTGGGGGCGCGAAACGCCGCGCGACTTACCCCGTTTACGTCCACATCCATTCCACACTTCGTTCGCCTTCAATTCGCGCGGTTATCCACAGTTCGAGGTGGATAACCTGGTCCCTCGTTTTGTGCTCGATCAGCGTTTGCTTTGCGCCGAGGTTGAGGCCGGTCAACGGACGTTGAATAGACGGCTTAAGTCTCGAGCGCGCGCTGGCGCAGCGCCCGCTGAAGAAATCGCGCGGGGTCGAGGGTGTCGGCGAGTTCGCGTTCGAGCGGCCACGGCTCGCCTTCGATCTGCGAGGCGATCAGTTCGGCGCCCAGCGCCGCCCACACGAGTCCGCGCGAGCCGAACGCGTAGGCGCCGTACAAGCCGCGCGCACGCGGCAGATCCAGCGGCCAGGCGCCTGCGAGCCGTTGAGCGTCGCGGCGCGCGGCGGCTTCGTCGCCGAGTTGGCCCAGCATCGGCATGCGGTCGCTCGTGACGCAGCGAAACGCCACGCGCCCCGCGCCGTGGTCGATGTTCGCGCTAACGTTCGCCGATGCGAGGTCCGGCAGCATCTGCGCCACGCGTTCGATGTTTTCGGCGTGGCCGGCGGCGCGCAATGCGGTATCGGCATCGTCGACTTCGTAGGTCGCGCCCGCGAGCGTCGTGCCGCCCGCGAGCGGCACCGCGTAGCCCGCGCCGATCACGGGCACGCGCAACGCGGCAAGCGGGCTCGCGTCCACGAGCGTGAGCTGGCCGCGCACGATGCGCGTGGGCGCATGTTCGAGCGCGGCGAGGCGCGAAGCGTCCTGCGCGTTCGCGAAGATCACGACGCCCGCCTGCGCAATGAGCCGGCCGGCATCGTCGAACAGTTGCCATTCGCTCGTTGCGTCGCTTTCATTGGCGCGCGCGATGCGATTGATTCGGATGCCGAAATGCGTGCGGACTTGCGCGCCGGGCAGCGTTGCCGCATGGGCGAGCTGCGCGCGGCATAGCGAGGCGGGATCGATGGCGCCGCCGAGCGGATAGAACCAGCCGCCCTGCGCGATGTCGACGCCCGCGATGGACCGCGCCTGCTCGCGCGAAACCCCCGTGACGAATTCGTTCGGATAACCAAACGATGCGAGCGCGGCGGCCACGGCGCGCGATTCGTCGTCGGTGGCGAGATGCAGGAGACCGGCGTGCGAGCGCGCGGGCGCGTGACCCGCGGCGTCGAGCGCCGCCCAGCGTTGCCGCGCGTAGAGAAAGCCCGCGCGCGTGATGCGCGAGGCGCTGCTGTCGTCGCGCGAAATCAGCGGATGAAACACGCCGGCGGGATTGCCCGACGCCTCGCGCGCGGGCGCGTCGTTGCGCTCGATCAACGTGACTTTCCAGCCGCGCGCCGCGAGCCGTTCGACGAGCGCGCAGCCCGCGAGCCCCGCGCCCACGATCGCGGCGTGGCGTTCGCCGAGCGCGAGCGGCAACGGCGGCTCGTGACGGCGCATGCGCCAGCGCGGCGCGAAGCGGCCCGCGAGCGTCGCCCACTTGCCGCCCTCGCCCGGCACCTTGCGGAATTCGAAGCCGTTTTGCTCGAGCGCGCGCTTCACGTCGCCGGCGCTGCTCCATGTCGCGAAGGTGGCGCCTTCTGCCGCAAAGCGCGTGAGCGACTTGAAGATGGGCGGCGACCACAGTTCGGGATTTTTCGCGGGCGCGAAACCGTCGAGATAGAACGCGTCCGCGCGCATCCACATTTTGGGAAACACGTCGATGGCGTCGCCGAACGCGAGCGTGAGCGTGACGCGTCCGCCTTCGAATTCGAGCCGGTGCGTGCCGGGAACGAGCATCGGCCACGCTTCGCCGAGTTCGCGCGCGAGCGGCGCGACCCGCGTGCCGCCGAGACTTGCCTCGAGCGCCGTGCGCAGATCGTTGCGCGCGAAAGGATGTTTTTCCACCGAAACGAAATGCAGCCGCTCGCAGCGCGTCGGATCGTCGCGCCACGCCGCCCATGTCGCGAGAAAATTCACGCCCATGCCGAAGCCGGTTTCTACCACGGTGAACACGCGCTGGCCTTGCCAGCGCTGCGGCAGGCCGTTGCCGCGCAGGAACACGCTTTCGGTCTGCATCAAGGCGCCCGCCACGCCGTGATAAACGTCGTCGTAGCGCGGCGAGAAGGGCGTGCCGTCATCGCGAAATGCGAGCGTGGCGGGAATCAGGGTGGCGGTCATGGAAAACGCTAAGGCGGAAAGGAGCGATGGAGCGTCGTGGAAAACGCGTGGCGGAAAACGTCGGCGAGCGGCGTGCGTGCGGCAAAACGGGCGACGTGTCGCGGCCGCAAAAGCTTGCTGGGCCGGGGTTTGCGGCCATGCTGCGTTGGCACGGCGCAACGCGCAACACGGCTTTGGCGCGGCCCACGAGGCAAAGAAGGACAAAGATTGGGCAAAAATACCCACTTGCGCCTAAAAACCCGTCGAAACCGCGCGAATTCTTCGAAACCCTTGTCGTTATTGGGTTTGCGCTGCGCTATCATAGCAAGCGCCGCCCAGGGAAGCGGCAGCACGGACGTTGCGGCGAAAGCGCTCATGCGCATCCTCGCAATGCGAAAAAACGCCGGGGAGCTCCGGGTCCGTCGCTGCTCGACGGCGCGGCACGCGTCCGTATAATCGGCGCGTTCGCGCTGTTCGTGTCAACCTAAACACAGAAAGGAACTTCTCAATGAATAAACAGGAACTGATCGACGCCGTCGCGGGACAGACGGGCGCAAGCAAGGCACAAACCGGCGAAACGCTGGACACGCTCCTCGAAGTGATCAAGAAGTCGGTGTCCAAGGGCGACGCGGTGCAGTTGATCGGCTTCGGCAGCTTCGGTTCGGGCAAGCGCGCAGCCCGCACGGGCCGCAACCCGAAGACCGGCGAAACCATCAAGATTCCGGCAGCCAAGACCGTCAAGTTCACGGCTGGCAAGGCGTTCAAGGACGCCGTCAACAAGCGCTAAAAGATTGCCGCTTTAAGTTGACACCCGCCCCTGGCGGGTTTTTTTTCGCCTGCGCGTTTTTGCGGCGCAGTGCATGCGGCGCGGAAAAACGGCGCTTGAAAAAGCGCCGTTTTTCCATTCGTCGTTTTCCATTCGTCGTTTGTCGCGCCGGTTGCCATTTCGGCGGCGCTGGATCGAACCGAGCGCTTCGAGCGATGGAAACCGGGGCGCGACTCAATGCGGGCGATGCACGATCTGCCCGTCATCGCGATGACCGTGGTCGTGATCGTGATCGTCGTCATCGTCGAGTTCCCAGGACGGGAACGGGTCGGCGTAGTGCTGCCACGCTGGCGGCCCGGCGTCGTATTCGGCTTGCGTGAGCAGACAGGCGTCGAGCTTCGCCTGCCATGCCGCGCGATCGAGATCCACGCCGATCATCACGAGTTCCTGGCGACGGTCGCCGATGCGCGCGTCGTCCAGATCGGGGCCGTACCAGTCGGCGGCAATTTCCTGTTCCAGTTCGGCGTCCTGCGGCCATTCCTCGCGCGGCAGCGCCGCCCACCATGTGCCCGCCGGGCCGTGGCGGCACACGCCGCCCGCCTGCGAAAGCGTGCCTGTCACGTCGTTGCGCGTGGCGAGCCAGAAAAAGCCCTTCGAGCGCAGCACGCCTTTCCACTCTTCGGCGAGCAACGCCCACAGCCGCTCGGGATGGAACGGGCGGCGCGCGCGATAGACGAAGTTGCCGATGCCGTATTCGTCGGCGTCCCGGCCATGACGGTGCGCGTGGCCATGGTCATGATCGTGAGCAGGGTCGTGGCAGTGCGCGGGATCGTCGCAATGCGCGTGGTCCTGATCGCGCAGCGAGGCGAGCCAGCCCGGCGCGCTGGCCGCCGCGTCGAAGTCGAATCGGCCCGTGTCGATCACCTCCGCGAGCGGCACCGCGCCGAAGCGGCTTACCACCTGCACGGCGCGCGGATTGATGCGCGCGAGAACGTGTTGCAGGCGCGCGAGTTCGTCCTCGCTCACGAGATCGGCCTTGTTGACGACGAGCACGTCGCAGAATTCGACCTGTTCGACCAGCAGTTCGACGATGGTGCGATCGTCCTCGTCGTCCTGCGCCACGCCGCGTTCCGCGAGCTGTTCGGCGCTCGCGTAGTCGCGCAGGAAGTTGAACGCGTCCACCACGGTCACCATGGTGTCGAGGCGCGCGAAGTCGTTCGGCGCGCGGCCGTTCTCGTCGGCGAACGTGAAGCTTTCGGCGATGGGCATCGGCTCCGCCACGCCCGTCGACTCGATCACGATGGCGTCGAAGCGCTGGCCCGCGCGCGCGGGATCGGCAAGCCGCCGGACTTCGCCGAGCAGATCGTCGCGCAGCGTGCAGCAGATGCAGCCGTTCGACAGTTCGACGAGCCGCTCCTCCACGCGCGAGAGCGCCGAGGCGTCGCGCACGAGCGCGGCGTCGATGTTGACGGCCGCGAGATCGTTGACGATCACGGCCACGCGCAGGCCCGCGCGATTCGAGAGGATATGGTTGAGCAGCGTGGTTTTGCCCGCGCCCAGAAAACCGGAGAGCACGGTGACGGGCAGTGGCGGCTGAGTCATCGCAATGGCATGCAGAAAAGAAAGACGGGAAGCGCGCTGCGCCAAACGGCATGCGCGGCGCGGCGCAAGGCTGCATTTTGCACCATGCGCGGCGGCGGCGTGCCGCCGTGATTTTCCCGCGTTACGGCCGGCTCAGGGCATCAGGCGCCATTTGCGCAGGATGTCGGCGATCTGTTGGGCATATTGGTCGCGCAGCGCGGGCGTTTCCGAGTGATAAGCGCCCACGGCCGCCCACGTATTGCCGTATTTGTTCATTTTCTGGCGCAGATGCCAGGCGGCGATGTAGACGTTCTTGCACGGCTCCATCAGCGTGGACGACGAGATGCCGTACTGCGAAAGCACGGGCAGATGGATCGAGTTGATCTGCATTACGCCGTAGTCGATCGACCCGTTGGCGTTCTTGTGTACGGCGTCGCCGCGATTGTGCGATTCCTGCCAGGCGATGGCGCGCAGGATCAGCGGATTGACCTTCTGGTAGCGCGCGGCTTCGTCGAAGCAGTCGGCGCGCGCGAGCGCGCTGGCGCTCCCGAGCACGAGCGTCACGACAGCGGCAAGCGAGGCGAACCGGAAGTTTTTCATTGCATCTTCTGTACGTCGGCGATTGAGCGGCAGGACCGGCGCCGCGGCGGGAAACCGCTGCGGGTAAACCACTGCGCGGACAACGAAAGGCGGCCCGCGCCCGGCGGCGCGAGGCCGGTTGCGAGGCCGGTTGTCGCGGCGTTGCGGTTTCCGGGCCGCTCGTATGATACCGGCGGACGATGACGCGTCAAGCTGGCCGATCGGTCAAGACATGTGAAAAACGAAGCGGCGAAGCGGGCAAGCGGGAAAACCGCGATGCGGGGAAACGGCGAAGGGGGCCGCCATCGACGGAATCAGGGGCGGTGGCTCGCGGCGCACGCGCTTTGTGACAATTTGGAGACGGGCCCTGCGCAACGCTTCGGCAAAAACTTACAGACAGCTTGGAAGCGTTGCGGGGCGCGGGACCGGCGCGATTAGAAGGCTTTCCCGGACTTTCCTTTTTTGTGACAATTTCGACACGAAAAGCTGCTACTGTTGCACCTTTTGCGGATGCGCGAACGTCGGGATGGAGGAGATCCGGGCGGGTCCGCAAGGCACATGCGACGCGGCCCGGAGGCCGTTCGTCGAGGACGAATGCCGTGCGCTCTTGCCGCCGGCACCGATATGACACCCATGAGAAGACATCGTATGGCTTTGCGTCGCCTCGCCACGGCACTGCTCGTGAGCGGACTCGTTACGGCGCAGCTCGCGCATGCCCAGGTCACGCTGAATTTCGTCAACGCCGACATCGACCAGGTCGCCAAGGCAATCGGCGCGGCCACGGGCAAGACGATCATCGTCGACCCGCGCGTGAAGGGGCAGCTCAATCTCGTTTCCGAAAACCCGGTGCCCGAGGAACAGGCGGTCAAGACGCTGCAATCGGCGCTGCGCATGCAGGGCTTCGCGCTCGTGCAGGATCATGGCGTACTGAAAGTCGTGCCCGAAGCCGACGCCAAGCTCCAGGGCGTGCCGACCTACGTGGGCAACGCGCCTCCCGCGCGCGGCGACCAGGTGGTCACGCAGGTGTTCACGCTGCGCAACGAGTCGGCCAACAACCTGCTGCCGGTGCTGCGCCCGCTCATCTCGCCGAACAACACCATCGCCGCCTACCCCGGCAACAACACGCTCGTCGTGACCGATTACGCCGACAACGTGCGCCGTATCGCGTCGATCATCGCGGGCGTGGACACGGCCGCGGGCCAGCAGGTGCTGGTCGTGCCGCTCAAGAACGCGAACGCGCTCGACATTGCGCCCACGCTGCAAAAGATGCTCGATCCGGGCGCGATCGGCGGCTCCGACGCGACGCTCAAGGTTTCGGTGATCGCGGACCCGCGCACGAATTCGGTGATGCTGCGCGCCTCGAACGCGCAGCGTCTCGCGGCCGCGAGGCAACTCGCGCAGCAGCTCGACGCGCCCACCAGCATGCCGGGCAACATGCACGTCGTCGCGCTGCGCAACGCCGACGCGGTGCAACTGGCCAAGACGCTGCGCGGCATGATGGGCAAGGGCGGCAGCGATTCTTCGTCGGGCGGCGGCGCGAATTCGTTCAACCAGAACGGCAACGGCGGCGGCTACGGCAACAACAACAACAGCAGCAATTCCACCGGCATTTCGGGCTCGCCGCCGCTGCCCAGCTCGCTCGGCGGCAGCGGCTCGGGCGGCAGCAACCCGATGTCGGGCGGCGCGTCCGGCGGCAACAACAGCGACTTCCTCGGCGACGACAAGGACAAGGGCGGCGACAATTCGTCGGGCGGCGGCATGATCCAGGCGGACGCCGCCACCAATTCGCTCATCATCACCGCGCCGGACCCGGTCTATCGCAATCTGCGCAGCGTGATCGACCAGCTCGACGCGCGGCGCGCGCAGGTCTACATCGAAGCGCTCATCGTCGAACTGAATTCGAACACGAACGCGAATCTCGGCATTCAATGGCAGATCGGCAGCGGCAACGTGCTGGCCGGCACCAATCTCACGAGCGGCAACAGCAACAGCATCATCAATCTGACGGCGGGCGCCGTGACCGGCGGCGGCCTCGTGAATTCGCTCGGCGCCCTTCAGCAAGGCCTGAACGTGGGCTGGGTACACAATCTGTTCGGCGTGCAGGGTCTGGGCGCGCTGCTCCAGGCGCTCTCGCAGACAAGCGACGCCAACGTGCTTTCCACGCCTAACCTGATCACGCTCGACAATCAGGAAGCCAAGATCGTGGTGGGCACCAACGTGCCGATCCAGACCGGTTCGTATTCGAACCTCACGAGCGGCACCACCAGCGCGGCGTTCAACACCTACGACCGCGTGGACGTCGGTCTGACGCTGCACATCAAGCCGCAAATCACCGAAGGCGGCATTCTCAAGCTCCAGCTCTACACGGAAGATTCGGCCATCGTGAACGGTACGACCAACGTGTCGACCAACCCCGCCGGCCCCGAATTCACCAAGCGCTCGATCCAGTCCACCGTGCTGGCCGACAACGGCGAGATCATCGTGCTCGGCGGCTTGATGCAGGATAACTACCAGGTCAGCAACAGCAAGGTGCCGCTGCTGGGCGACATTCCGTGGATCGGCCAGTTGTTCCGTTCGGAAAACAAGACGCGTCAGAAAACCAACCTGATGGTGTTCCTGCGCCCCGTCATCATCAACGATCACGACACGGCGCAGGCCGTCACGTCGAACCGCTACGACTACATCCAGGGCGTGACGGGCGCGTACAAGAGCGATAACAACCTGATGCGCGACAAGGACGATCCGGTCGTGCCGCCCATGCCGCAAGGTCCGGCCGAAGGCGGATCGACGATGAATCTGTTCGATCTCGACAAGATGCGCCGCGAGCAGGTGGTGCGCTCGCTGCCCGCGCAGATGCAGCCCGCCTATCCCGCGCAGGCGCCGGTGCAAACGATGCCGGTGCAGACGGCTCCGGTCCAGACGGCGCCGGTGCCGGTCCAGACCTTGCCGATGCAAAGCGCTCCCCCGACCATCGGCAATTCGCCCTTGCAACCTTCGTCCGATCAGCCGATCACGACGGCGCCGAGGGTGCAGCCTTGAGCACGCCGTCTTCCGCGCCGGCAGGAGCGGCGCATCCGGCTTCCGGCGAACGTGCCGCGCCCTCGCCGCTCGCCGCGCGCCTCGTGCCCTACGCGTTCGCGCGCGGCGGGCAGATCCTGGTCGCGCAGCAGCACGCCGACGGCCTCGAAGTCTGGATCAGCGAACGCACGACGCAGGCGGCCATCGCGGAAATCGCGCGCAACTTCGGCGCGTTTTCGCTCGTGCGCGTGCCCGCCGACGAACTCGCCCTCGCGATCAACCAGGCCTATGCGCGCCAGGACGGCAGCGCGGCGCAAGTCGTGGGCGAAGTGGAAGGCGAAGTCGATCTTTCGCGGCTCATGCAGGACATTCCCGAAGTGGAAGACCTGCTGGAATCCGAAGACGACGCGCCCATCATCCGCATGATCAACGCGCTGCTCACGCAGGCCGCGCGCGAACAGGCGTCGGACATTCACATCGAGCCGTTCGAGAACGCCTCGGTGGTGCGCTTTCGCGTGGACGGCACGCTGCGCGACGTCGTGCGCCCGAAGAAGGCGCTGCATGGCGCGCTGATCTCGCGCATCAAGATCATGGCGCAGCTCGACATCGCCGAAAAGCGCTTGCCGCAGGACGGCCGCATCACGCTGCGCGTGGGCGGGCGGCCGGTGGACGTGCGCGTTTCCACGCTGCCCACGGGCCACGGCGAGCGCGCGGTGCTGCGTCTGCTCGAAAAAGACGCGCAGCGCCTGAATCTCGAAGCGCTCGGCATGGCCGCCGACACGCTGCGGCATTTCGATCAGCTCATCGGCAAGCCGCACGGCATCGTGCTCGTGACCGGGCCGACGGGTTCGGGCAAGACCACCACGCTCTACGCGTCGATGTCGCGGCTCGAAACCGCCACGACCAACATCATGACGGTGGAAGACCCGATCGAGTACGACCTCTCGGGCATCGGCCAGACGCAGGTGAACGAGCGCATCGGCATGACGTTCGCGCGCGCGCTGCGCTCGATTCTGCGCCAGGACCCGGACATCATCATGATCGGTGAAATCCGCGACCTCGAAACCGCGCAGATCGCCGTGCAGGCCTCGCTCACGGGCCACCTCGTGCTGGCCACGCTGCACACCAACGACGCGGCTTCCGCCGTCACGCGTCTCACCGACATGGGCGTGGAGCCGTATCTGCTCGCGTCCTCGCTGCTGGGCGTGCTCGCGCAGCGGCTCGTGCGCCAGCTCTGCCCCGTGTGCAAGGAAGCGCGCGTGGAGCAGGACGGCCGCACGCGCTATCACCCGGTCGGCTGCGAGCGCTGCGGGCAGTCGGGTTACGTGGGGCGGCGCGGCGTGTACGAACTGCTCACCGTCGACGAACCGATCCGCGCGCTCATTCACCGCAATGCCGCCGACGCCGAAATTCTCGCGGCGGGCCGGGCGCAAGGCATGCGCACGCTGCGCGAGGACGGCGAGCGCTGGCTCGACGCGGGCACGACCTCGCTTGAAGAAGTGCTGCGCGTGACGGGCGGCGTTTGATGACGTACCGCAATTAAACGAGGGCGACGGGCATGCCGGCATTTCGCTACGAAGCCATCGACGCCACGGGCAAGGCGCAAAAAGGCGTACTCGACGCGGACAGCGCCCGCGGCGCACGCGCGCAACTGCGCGGCCAGGGACTCACGCCGCTCGTGGTCGAACCGGCCGCGAGCCGCACGCGCGGCGCGCGTCAGCAGCGGCTCGCGCTCGGGCGCAAGCTCTCGCAGCGCGAGCAGGCCATTCTCACGCGTCAGCTCGCGAGCCTGCTGGTGGCGGGCCTGCCGCTCGGCGAAGCGCTGGCCGTGCTCACCGAGCAGGCCGAGCGCGACTACATTCGCGAACTGATGGCCGCCATTCGCGCCGAAGTGCTCGGCGGCCATTCGCTCGCCAACGCGCTCGCGCAGCATCCGCGCGATTTCCCCGACATTTACCGCGCGCTGGTCGCGGCGGGCGAACACACCGGCAAGCTCGGGCTCGTGCTGTCGCGTCTGGCCGACTACATCGAGCAGCGCAACGCGCTCAAGCAGAAGATCGTGCTCGCGTTCACGTATCCGGCCATCGTCACGCTCATCGCGTTCGGCATCGTCACGTTCCTGCTGAGCTATGTGGTGCCGCAGGTGGTGAACGTGTTCGCGAGCACGAAACAGCAACTGCCGTTTCTGACCATCATGATGATGGCGCTTTCGGGCTTCGTGCGGAACTGGTGGTGGGCGGTGCTGATCGGCGTGGCCGTTTTCGCGTGGATCGTGCGCGGCATTTTGCGCCGGCCCGGCCCGCGTCTCGCGTTCGATCGCTGGATGCTCACGGCGCCGCTCGCGGGCAAGCTCGTGCGCGGCTACAACACGGTGCGCTTCGCGAGCACGCTCGGCATTCTGAGCGCGGCGGGCGTGCCCATTCTGCGCGCGTTGCAGGCGGCCGGCGAAACGCTCTCGAACAACGCGATGCGCGCGAATATCGACGAAGCCATCGTGCGCGTGCGCGAAGGCACCTCGCTCTCGCGCGCGCTCAACAACACCAAAACGTTTCCGCCCGTGCTCGTGCATCTGATCCGCTCGGGCGAGGCCACCGGCGACGTCACCACCATGCTCGACCGCGCCGCCGACGGCGAGGCGCGCGAGCTGGAGCGCCGCACGATGTTTCTCACGAGTCTGCTGGAGCCGCTGCTGATCCTGGCGATGGGCGGCGTGGTGCTCGTGATCGTGCTCGCGGTGATGCTGCCGATCATCGAGCTGAACAACCTGGTGCAATGAGCCGGGCAGGCGCGCGGCGCGTGCGGCGCGCCTTGCAAGCGGCGTTAGCGGACGTAGATGGTGGGACCGGCGGCGTTGGCCGGCAGGAAGATTTCGGAATGCACGCCCTTGCGGTCGATGACGATCGAGCGCGGGCGCACTTCGTAGAGCTTCGAGTTGGCGTCGAGCGGGCCGCCGAGCGAGATGGCTTTCGCCGGTTCGCCGCCCACGCTCACGATGGCCGCCGCGCCGTGCCGCAGCGCGAGGATGCCGAACAGGCGAACGTCCTGCGCCGCGCTGCGCTCGAGCTTGCCGCCGAACAGCGTGCCGGCCTGATCGAGCGAAACCGGCGCCTGCGCGGCGGCGGCCTGCACGGGCGCCTGATGCGCGCTGAGCGTGATCGCCCACCAGGTGGCCGTGGCGCAGAACACCGCGAACGCGGCGAGGGACAGGAGGCGGATTTGCAGTGGGTTCATTCGTCCATTGTACGAAGGTTTATGAAAATTTTGATGTGCGCGGCGGCGCTTCGTAATGTGCGGTGACGTGAGCGCCGGTATGGCCCGAACCGGCGTCCGAAAGCCGTCATCGTGTGACATTACAATGACCCGTCCTGCACGCGCGGGCCAGCGCGGCACGAGCCGAACGAAGACCGACGAAATCAAGCCGGCGCCGCCCGAAGGGCGTGCGCCGCGGCCTTATCCAGAGAAGGAGGAAGTACTCATGTCCATGTGGACCCAGATCGCCGCCCGAAGCGGCCGCGCGCAACCCGCTCTCACGCGCGAAGGCCAGCGCGCGCGCCGTCAACGCGGCTTCACGCTCATCGAAATCATGGTGGTGATCGCGATCCTCGGCATTCTGGCCGCGCTGATCGTGCCGAAAATCATGAGCCGTCCTGACGAAGCGCGCCGCGTTGCCGCGAAGCAGGACATCGGCACGATCATGCAGGCGATGAAGCTTTACCGGCTCGACAACGGCCGTTATCCGACGCAGGACCAGGGCCTGCAAGCGCTCGTGCAGAAGCCGACCACCGACCCGGTGCCGAACAACTGGAAGGACGGCGGCTATCTCGAGCGCCTGCCCAACGATCCGTGGGGCAACCCGTATCAGTATCTGAATCCGGGCGTGCATGGCGAAATCGACGTGTTCAGCTATGGCGCCGACGGCAAGGCGGGCGGCGAAGGCAACGACGCCGACGTCGGGTCCTGGCAGTAGCGCGCGGCCCGTCGTCCCGCTTCCTTCGCCTTGATCTTTTCGCCTTGATCTCTTCGGCCAGCCTCATGCGCGCGCATCGTCGTTCGACCAGCGGCATCGCCCGAAGCCGCCGCCCGCGCGCGGCGGGCTTCACGCTGCTCGAAATGCTCGTGGTGCTGCTGATCGCGGGCCTGCTCGTCTCGCTCGCCTCGCTCTCGCTCACGCGCAATCCGCGCACCGATCTCAACGAAGAGGCGCAGCGGCTCGCGCTGCTGTTCGAGTCGGCGGGCGACGAGGCGCAGGTGCGCGCGCAGCCCATCGCGTGGCAGCCGCTCGCGGGCGGCTTTCGCTTCGACGTGCGCACGGAAGACGGCTGGCGCCCGCTGCGCGACGATCTGCTCGGCCCGCGCCGCTGGGACGGCGGCGTGACGGGCGTGGCCATCAGCTATCCCGGCGGCGGCGACGACACGCGCGCCAACCGGCTCGTGTTCGGCACCGAGGCCGTGGACGTGCCCGTGCAGGTCACGCTCTTTTCGGCGGCCGGCCGCGCGACGATCGTCGGCACCGGCACCGGCCGTTACGAGGTGCGCTGACGATGCGCCGCTTCATCGGCAGGACCGGACACGGCGCGCGGCGCGGGAACCGGCGCGCGCGCGGCTTCACCATGATCGAGGTGCTGGTCGCGCTCGCGATCGTCGCCATTGCGCTCGCGGCTTCGCTGCGCGCCGTGGGCAGTCTCGCCGCAAGCGAGGCCGACCTGCACGACCGCCTGCTCGCGGGCTGGAGCGCCGACAATACGCTCGCGCAACTGAGCCTCGCGCATAGCTGGCCCGACATCGGCGAGCGCCGCTTCGACTGCTCGCAGGGCAATTTGCGCCTTACCTGCACGCAGCGCGTGAGCGCCACGCCCAACCCGGTTTTTCGCCGCGTGGAAGTGTCGGTCACGACGCCCGGCCGCTCCGGCAATCTCGCGCAACTCGTCACGGTGCTTGGCAATGAGACCAACCGTTCGCTGTGACCGCCCTCGCCGCCCGGCACCGGCGCGCCGCGCGCGCGCGGGCGGCGCACGCGGCTTCACGCTGATCGAGCTGCTCGTCGCCATCGCCATCCTTGCCGTGGTGGCGATACTCGCGTGGCGCGGCCTCGACCAGATCGTGCGCGGGCGCGACGTGCTCACGCGTTCGATGGCCGAGGAGCGCGTGTTCGCGCAGATGTTCGACCAGATGCGCATCGACGCGCGCGAGGCCGCTTCCGACGACGAAGCCGCCGGACTCGCCATTTCGCTCGACGGCGGCGCGCTGCAAATCGTGCGCGCGTTCGCCGTGCCGCCGGGTTCGGCGCCGCGCCTGCAAGTCGTGCGTTATCGCGTGGCGGACGGTCAGGTCGTGCGTTACGCGTCGCCGCCGCTCGCGAATCTCGGGCAGTTGCGCAGCGCCTTGCGCGGCGGCGAGAGCGGCGACTGGAGCGCGCTGCCCATGATGCGCGGCGTGGATTCGATCAGCGCGCGCCTGTACGTGCCCAAAACGGGCTGGACCTCGAACATGCAGGACGTGCGCGCGCAGCTCAACGGCAACAACAACGGCGCGCGCGTTCCGCAGCTCGGCAACGCGCCGATCCCGCGCTCGGTCACGGGCGTGCAGGTGAGCGTGGCGTCGCATTCGCTCGCGCGCGCCATCACGCGCATCTTCCTCGTGGGCGAATGACGATGCGCGCGCCATCCACCTTCATTCGCCCCCGCACGCGGGTTCGCGCGCAAAGGCGCAAAGGCGCAACGCGCGGCGCGGCCATCATCACGGCGCTGCTCGTGGTCGCGCTCGCGGCCATTCTGGTGTCGGGCATGCTCTGGCGCCAGCAGGTGCAATTGCGCCGCATCGAGAACCAGCGGCTGCTCGCGCAGGCGCAATGGATCGCGCGCGGCGCGCTCGACTGGACGCGCCTCGTGCTGCGCTCCGAAGCCGATACCTCGGCGGGCATCACGTATCTGGGCGGCGCGTGGGGCGTTCCGGTCGCCAAAACGCGGCTCTCCGATTTCCTCGGCCAGATCGGCGAAGTGCGCGCCGACCAGGGCGCGGACACGTATCTCTCGGGCTCCATCGAAGACGCGCAGGCGCGCTTCAATCTGCGCGATCTCGTGGCTGTTTCGTCACCGGGCAACTTGCAGATCAACGTCACCGAAATCCAGTCGTTCGCGCGGCTGCTCGCGATTCTCGGCATCGACGGCCAGCTCGCGAAGAACACCGCCACCTACCTGCGCTCGAGCCTCGCGTATTCGGCCACGCGCTATCAGGCGCAAAGCACGAGCGCGCAGAATACGGCCACGGGCGCGACGCAAACGCAGCAGCTCGCGGCCGGCGGCTCGCAAGGGGGCGCCAATTTCACCGACAACCCCGGTCTTTCCGACGCCGATTCGGGCAGCGCCGTAGCGCCGCTGCAAATGACGAGCGTGGATGCGCTGCTCGACGTGCCCGGCTTCACCGCCGACGCCGTGGCGCGCCTGCGCCCGTTCGTGACGATCTTGCCCACCGCCACGCCCGTGAACATGAACACCGCGAGCGCCGAAGTGGTCGCGGCCGTCGTGCCCGGCATGAATCTCTCGAACGCGCAGGCCTTCGTCGCGCGCCGCCAAACCGTGTTCTTCCACAACGTCGGCGACGTGCAGCTCGCGCTGCAAGGCGCGGGCGTGCAGCAAACCGCGATCGACACCACGCAGATCGACGTCAACACGAGTTATTTTCTGGTGCATGGGCGCGTGCAGCACGAACGCGCCGTGGTGGACCGGACCACGCTCGTGTGGCGCGACCCGCTCACTCATACGACGCGCATCGTGCGCGTTCGCGACGAACCATGAAGCCGTCTTTGTCCATCATCGTCATCGAAAAGAGGTGCGTTTGAGCACGCTGATCGTTCTCATGCCGCCCCGCGACCCGGCGGTCCATTCGCAGGAATGGCAGCTTCCCGAGCTGCCGTTCGCGCTGCTCGACAAGGCGGGCAATACGCAGCGCGCGGGCCGCGCGGCGCTGAGCTTGCTGCCGAAGGCGTCGGCCACGGTCATGCTGATCGCCGCGCGCGACCTGCTCACGCTCGCCGCCGCCGTGCCGCCGCTCAAGGGGCCGCGCCTGCGCCAGGCGCTGCCGAACGTGGTCGAGGATCATCTGATCCAGGACCCGCAAACCTGCCATCTCGCGCTCGACCCGCAACGTCTCGCGGACGGACGCCAGATCGTCGCGGCCATCGACCGCGGCTGGTTCCGCTTTCTCGTCGAGGCGTTCACGGCGGCCGGGCATCGCAATCTGCGCGCGGTGCCGGTTTCGCGCTGCCTGCCGGCGCCGGAGATCGCGCCCGCGTTGATCGCCGATGCCGAGCCGGCCGAAGCCGTCGCGCGGGCCGCGCCGCACGCGGCATCGCCGGCGGCGTCGAAAACCGTGGTCGCCGACGTGCCTGTGCTCGAACCCGTGACGGCTTGCGTGTTCGGACCCGTGATTTCGACCGCGCCCGCGCTGCTCGCGGGCGTCGCGCCCGAGCCGTCGGCGGCCAGCCCGCAAACGGCGCTCGAACTCGCGATCGTGCGCGGCATGCTCGCCGAGGGCTTCGCGGTGCCCGCCGCCAGCGTCGCCGCCACCGTGACGGCCCTTGCGGGCGCCGCGCCGCTCACGTCCTACGTGCTCGCGAGCCTGCCGGGCGAACCGGCCAGCGCCGCCGCCAGGGCGGCGCTCATGGCCTCGCTGCCCGGCGCGCAGACGCTCGCGTTCGAGACGCTCGCGCGCCGCGCGCTCGCTTGCCGCTTCGACCTTTGCCAGTTCGAATTCGCCGCGCAGCCGTGGCGGCTGGACCGCGCCACCTTGCGCCGGTTGCGCGTGCCGATCGCGCTCGTGGCGGCGTCGCTCGTGATCGCCGTCGTCGGAGCGAACGTGCAGTGGCTCATGATGGCGCGCCAGCGCGACGCCATCGGCACGCAAATGACGGAACTGCTGCTCAACGCATTCCCGAAAACGACCGTCGTGCTCGATCCGCCGGGACAGATGGCGCGCCAGCTTCAGCAGTTGCGGCTCGCGGCCGGCGAGCCTTCGCCCGACGACTTTCTCGCGCTCGCCGACGGCTTCGCCCGCTCGCTCGGCCCGGTGCCCGTGAACGGCATCGCGGCGCTCGACTATCACGACCGGCGGCTCGACGTGACCTTCAAGCCGGGCGTCAATCTCGACCCCGACCTCGCCAAACGCCTCGCGCGCAACGGCCTCGTGGGCACGCAGGATTCGAGCACCGGCAAATGGACCATCAGGAGCGCATCGTGAAGACACCGGCTTTGAGCGGCGCCTGGGCCGAAATCTGGACCGAATTCTGGGAGGCGCGTTCGGCGCGCGAAAAAACGCTGCTTACGTGGGGCGGCGCTTTGCTCGCGGTGGCGATCGGCTATTCGGTACTGTGGCAGCCGGCGGCGGACGGCCGCGCGCGCCTGAGCGAAAGCCTGCCCGCGATGCAGCGCCAGCTCGCGCAGATGACGGCACAGGCCGACGAGGCGCGCGCGCTCACGGGCGCCGCGGCCAGCGTCGCGCCGAGCGGCCAGGCGTTGCGCGACGCGCTCACGGCGTCGCTCGCCGACCACGGCCTGGGCGGCGCGCAGGTGCAACTGATCGGCACGACGGTGCAGGTGCAAATGAAAAACGCCTCGTTTCCGGCGTTCGCCGCGTGGCTCGACGACATGCGCAAGCAATACAAGGTGCAGGCGGTCGAGGCGCACATCACCGCGCTCAAGACCGACGGTCAAGTCGACCTGACGGCCTCGATGCAGCCGGCGAACACGCGCTGAGGACTTCCGCATGAGCTACTGGATGCGGCGCCTGCGCGCCGTGGTGCCCTGGCTGATGGTGGGCGCGATATCGTGCGGCGCCGTGCTGCTCGCGCGCCTGCCCGCCGCGTGGATCGCGCCGCAGTTCGCGCGCGCGACGCAAGGGCACGTCAATCTGATCGACGCCGAAGGCTCGCTCTGGCACGGCTCCGCGACGCTGATGCTCGCAGCCGGCCGCGACGCGAGCGGCGCGACGCTGCTGCCGGGCCGCATTGTCTGGCGCACGGCGTTCTGGCCGCTCTTTGCCGCGCGCGTGCGCATGACCATGCTGCAAACCGAGGCGATGCCCGACGCCGTCACGCTTGAAGCCACGCCGCGCGGCGCGAACGTGAGCGCGGGCGCGATTGCCGTGCCGGCCTCGCTGCTCGCGGGGCTGGGCGCGCCGTTCAACACGCTCGACATGGACGGCAACGTGCGGCTCGCGTGGAGCGACTGGCGCGTGTTCGGCAACGACGCGTTCGGCCGTTTGACCGTGTCGCTCGCCGACATGAGTTCGCGCATCTCGCTCGTGAAGCCGCTAGGCACGTATCAGGTGGTGGTGCAGGCGCAGGGCGCGGCGTCGACGCTCGATCTCTCGACGCAAAAAGGCCCGCTCATGCTCGACGGCCACGGCGCGTTCTCGCGCGCGTCGTCGTCGTTTTCGGGCACCGCGAGCGCGGCGCCCGATCAGCGCGACAATCTCGCGGGCCTGCTCAATCTGCTGGGCCGGCCGATCGCGCCGGGCACCGTCGCGCTGACGTTCGTGCATTGAGGTTTCGCGCGGCGCAAAAAGCCGTGGCGAAACGACGAAGGGCGGCATGCCGTCGCGCATGCCGCCCTTCGTGTCGTATCCGCGCGGGATTTCGCGGCCCGAGGATCGCCGCTCGGGAATGCTGATCGGGGATTGCCGCCGGGGGTTGCCGGGCGGAAATGCTGATCGCGATTGTTGAGCGTAATTGTTGAACGTAATTGCCGAGTGGGATTGCTGCGCGTGATGGCGGGAGTGATTGCTCAGGAACCCGGCGCGTTCGCCGCGCCCGTTGACCGGTTCGCCGCCGCCGTCGCTGCGCTCGCGGAAGCCGCGCCGGATGCCGCCACCGGCGCGGTTACGCTGCCCGTCTCGCGATCCATTTGCGACGCGTCCCAGCCGCCGCCGAGCGCCTTCACGAGCCCCACCGACGACACCATGCGCTGCCCGCCCAGGCTCGCGAGCCTTTGCTGCGCGGTGAACGCCGTCGTTTGCGCGGTCAGCACGTTCTGGAAATCGATCGTCCCCGCCTTGTACTCGTTCGTGACGATGGCGAGCGCGTGCTGCGCCGACTCCACGGCCTGCTGCTGGACCACGATTTCCTGCGCGAGAATGCGCTGCGACGCGAGGTTGTCCTCGACGTCCTGGAACGCGGCCAGCACCGTTTGCCGATACGTCGCGACCTGCTGATCGTAAGCGGCGCGCGCGGCTTCGGTTTGCGCGTGGCGCAGCCCCGCGTCGAAGATCGTCGAAGCCAGCGACGGCCCGAGCGTCCAGAAACGCGACGGCAGTTGCAACAACTGCGAAAACACCGAGCTTTCGAAGCCGCCGCTCGCGGAGAGGTCGAGCGTGGGGAAATATGCGGCGATCGCCACGCCGATCTGCTCGTTGGCGGCTGCGGCCTTGCGCTCCGCCGAGGCGATGTCGGGCCGCCGTTCGAGCAGCGCCGAAGGCATGGCGAGCGGCACCGTGGGCGGCGTGGCCGTGAGCGGCATGGCCGGAATCGTGAAAGTGGAGGCGGGCTGGCCGACCAGCACCGCAATGGCGTGCTCGTCCTGCGCGCGCGCCACGCCGTTGTCGATCGCGGCCGCCTGCGCCGATTGCAGTTGCGTTTGCGCCTGGATCACGTCGGCGCGCCCCGCCACGCCCTGCGCGTACTGGTTCTGCGTGAGTTGCAGCGACTTCTGGTATGCCGCCACGGTGTCGTCGAGCAGCTTCTGCTGGGCGTCGAGCGAGCGCAGCGTGAAGTACGTCTGCGCGAGCATGGCCTGCGCCGAAAGACGCGCGTTCGCGAGATCGGCGGCGGCGCCCTGCTGGCTGGCTTCCTGCGAGCTGACGGTGCGACTCACCTTGCCCCAGAGGTCGGGTTCCCAGGTGGCGTCGAGGCCAAGATTGACGTTGTTCGAGATCGAGCCGCTCGGGAACGCGCCGCTCGCGTTCGACACGCGCGTGGGCGTGCGCGAGCGCGAGCCCGAGAACGAGGCGCTCACGACCGGAAAATACGCGGCGCGCGCCTCGCCGACGAGCGCGCGCGCCTGACGGTACGCGGCCGCGTATTGCGCGACAGTCTGGTTGCTCGTGTTGAGCTGATCCATCAGCGCGTCGAGCTGCGGGTCTTCGTAGATGAGCCACCACGCGCCGCGGTCGGCGGTATCGGCGGGCTGGGCGACCTTCCAGCCCTCGGGCGCTTCCTTGTACGAAGCCGGCACGGCGGCGGCGGGCCGATGATAGTCGGGACCGACGGCGCAGCCCGTCAACTGGAACGTGAGCGCGGCGGCCGCGCACAGCAGGGCAAGTGAGGGCGCGCGGCGCGCCACGGCCCCGGCTTGAGCGCCGGGGCGGACGAAACGGCAAGGCATGCAAAAATTCCTGTCGATGCGACCGGCGCCCGAACGGGGCGCCCGGACCGTGCGGCTTTCCGGGCGAACCAGGCGAACCGGACGCACGGGGGTTGTCGCGTTGCGGCAATGGTAGCGCACGCGCCGCGCGCTGCGCGGAATCCGCAAGCTTACGCGCTGGAAGGCAAAGCGGGTGTGACGGCGAGCGCCGTGCAGTTTACGCGTCGTTACGGCGTTGACGTCGATTCGGCAGCGCGCGGCCAAGCGTATGCACGGCCGCCGTTTTGCCGATGGCCGGAAGCGCGCCAAGCGCGCGCCATGCGCCCGAGGCGCTGCTCTTGCCGCCCGAGGCGGGGCGGCCCGGCGTAGCCGGATGAGTGATGAGCGCAGCCGAATGCGCGGCGGATTGGGCGGCCGACTGGGTTGCCGTCTTGCCGGCGCACGCGGCGCGGCAAGCGGGCTGATGCGCGCCGCCGCAAGCTTGCTGCACGGGAGCGGCCGGCGCTGGCAACTGCGCCGCGACCACGGGCGCGACCGCGTCCGCTGCTTTCTTCGCGCGGCGGCGTTGCGCCCACACCATTGCGATGACCGCGAGCGAGCCGCCGGGCAGCGCGAACATCGCCGCATACAACGCGAACTTGCGCCAACGCGACGCCGCGCTGCCTTGCGTGAGCGCAAGACGGGCAGTTTCGGTGACGGAGCGGCCGAAGCCGCCGAGCGCGTTGATCAGGTAAAGCATGGTGCGAGGAACGAAGGCGAAGAAGTAAACGGATCAGTGTAGAAGTGATTGCCTGTCATAATATTGACTATGCAAGCAAACCTCAACATACTTTGCGGTCCGCGGGCGAAGTGTTGTTTTTTGGTTCGTTTGCCATAGCCTGACGGTCGCACCCTCGTTTCCATCGTCGGATATCGCTGCCTGAGCAGAGATCGGCGGCTTATCATCCGATTTTTTGAGATGTACGTTTTGAGACGCATCGAGATGTCATTGAGCAAGCTTTCATGAGCGACGGTCTTTTCGCCTCGGCGAAGGTTGGCGTCGAGCCGAGTCTTGGCTATTACCTTTCGACCGCGCGCAACGTGCTGGCCACGCGCATCGACCGCGCGGTCGCGCCGCTCGGGCTGACTTCGTCGCAAATCGGCGTGATCCTGCTGCTGTGGTACGAGCGCGCCCGTACGCCCAACGAGATGTCGCGCGTGCTTTCCTACGACACCGGCTCGATGACGCGCATGCTCGACCGGCTGGAGCGCAAAGGCTTTCTCGTCCGGCAGCGCAGCCAGTCCGACCGCCGCGTGGTCGAACTCGCGCTGACCGAGCAAGGACGCGATGCGGCGCAGCAACTGCCGGCGCTCGTGGCGGCGGAAATGACGGACCAGCTTCGCGGTTTCGCAGCCGAGGAAATCGCGATGCTCGTGAGCCTGCTGCAACGATTCATTGCCAACGACGCTTCAACGGAGCCGATCTGCCGCGGCGGCACGGCCAAGGCCGAAGTGCCGACGGAAAACGAAAACGGCGAAAGCAGCGCAAGCAACGACAGCAACGACAGCAACGAATAAACGCGCTGCGGCAAACCGCGACGCACCCGGAACGCCCCGCGATCGAGGCGCCGCAGGCGTCGAGTACCTGGGGCCGCAGTACAGGTAATTAACTGTCTGGGCAGAGAATGCACAGACATGAAACCTCGAAGCCGTTTCACGCACGTTATTGGTGCAACGGCAATGGATCGAATGCAATCAGGACGCCAAAAATATGGACGCCTCTACTGCCACGCCTGCGCAACCGGACCCGAGCGAACCCAGCGAGCCGGGCGGACAAGCCGCACCGCCCGCCCCGCCTGCCCCGTCCGGACCCGCGCCGTTCTCGGGCGCCACGCTCGCGCTGCTCACGGTCGGGCTGGCGCTCGGCACGTTCATGGAAGTGCTCGACACGTCCATCGCGAACGTGGCCGTGCCGACCATTTCCGGCAATCTCGGCGTCGCCAACAGCGAAGGCACGTGGGTGATCTCGTCGTATTCGGTGGCTTCGGCCATCGCGGTGCCGCTCACCGGTTGGCTCGCGCGCCGTGTGGGCGAAGTGCGCCTGTTTACGCTCTCGGTGCTGCTGTTTACGCTCGCCTCGGCCGCCTGCGGGTTCGCGAGCAACTTCGAAACGCTGATCGCATTCCGGCTCGTGCAAGGACTCGTTTCCGGGCCGATGGTGCCGCTTTCGCAAACCATTCTCATGCGCTCGTATCCGCCGGCCAAACGCGGGCTCGCACTCGGCCTTTGGGCGATGACGGTGATCGTCGCGCCGATTTTCGGCCCGGTCATGGGCGGCTGGATCACGGACAACTACACCTGGCCGTGGATCTTCTACATCAACGTGCCGATCGGGCTTTTTTCGGGGGCGTGCGCGTTCCTGCTGCTGCGCGGCCGCGAAACGAAGATCACGAAGCAGCGCATCGACGCCGTGGGCCTCGCGCTGCTCGTGACCGGCGTGTCGTGCCTGCAAATGATGCTCGACCTCGGCAAGGACCGCGACTGGTTCAACTCCACCTTCATCGTCACGCTGGCAATCATCGCGGTCGTGTCGCTGGCGTTCATGCTCGTCTGGGAGGCCACCGAAAAGGAGCCCGTGGTCGATCTCTCGCTGTTTCGCGACCGCAATTTCGCGTTCGGCTCGCTGATCATCTCGTTCGGCTTCATGGCCTTTTTCGGCTCGGTCGTGATCTTCCCGCTCTGGCTGCAAACGGTGATGGGCTACACGGCCGGCATTGCCGGCCTCGCGACGGCGCCGGTCGGGCTGCTCGCGCTCGTGCTCTCGCCGCTCATCGGCCGCAACATGCATCGGCTCGACCTGCGCATGGTCGCGAGCTTTGCGTTCATCGTGTTCGCGTTCGTGTCGATCTGGAATTCGACCTTCACGCTCGACGTGCCCTTCCATCACGTGATCCTGCCGCGCCTCGTGCAAGGCATCGGCGTAGCGTGTTTTTTCGTGCCGATGACGACGATCACGCTTTCCAGCGTTTCCGACGACCGGCTCGCGAGCGCTTCGGGTTTGTCGAATTTCTTGCGCACGCTCTCGGGCGCAATCGGCACGGCGGTGAGTACGACGTTCTGGGAGGACGACGCTATCTATCACCACGCGGTGCTATCGGAATCGGTAAGCCAGTATGCGCAGGCGACGGTGGATTACCGCGATGCGCTCACGAATCTCGGCTACTCGGGCGCGAGCCTGACGGCCAGGCTCAACGACGTGGTGACGACACAGGGCTACATGATGGCGACGAACGACTTCTTTCGCCTCTCGTGCGTGGTGTTCTGCGCGCTGGCCGTGCTGGTGTGGATGACGAAGCCAAGAAAAGGCGCGGGACCGGCAATGGGCCACTGACGGCCATTGAATGCCACTGACGGCCATGGACGGTCCCGCGAGGCGCCGCTTCGCGCGCTAACACGAAGCGACGGGTTCAGCGTGCGCGGTTTCGCGCCGCTGGAACGCGCGTTTAGCGCATGGTGATACCGCTCGTCTTGATCTCGACGCGGCGGTTCTTCGCGCGGCCTTCAGCCGTGGCGTTGGTGTCGACGGGCTTCGAGAAGCCGTAGCCGTGTACTTCGTACTGGCCGGCGTGCAGGCCGTGCGACTGGAGGTAGCTGCGCACGGTTTGCGCGCGGCGCAGCGAGAGGCGGTCGTTATACGCCTTCGAGCCCTTCGAGTCGGTATGACCGTCGATGACGACCGTGCCGATGTTCACGCCGTCGCTGTCCGCGATGAAGCGGTCGAGTTCCGCCTTGCCGGCCGGCAGGAGGTCGGCCTTGTCGAACGCGAAGTTGGCGTCGGCGCCGAGCGTGATGGTGCGCGGCTGCGTGGCGGGCATCGGTTGCGGAACCGGTTGCGGCGGGGGCGGCGGCGGTGCGACCTGCGGCGTCTGGCAGATGAAGACGATTTCGCGCGGATCGTTTTGCGGCTTGAAGCCCGAAGCGGCGAGGTCGGTGGACGAGACGCGCAGCGGCGTCTTGTTGCCGCAAACCTCGTTGACCTTCTTCATGCAGGCGCTCGAGCTTTCGAGCAAGCCGAGACACTGCACGCGATAGGCTTGCGCGCCGTTGGCGAGCGTGACGACGTCGAGATTATGGAGGGGCCCCGAAGCGGTGGTACAGCCGGCGGCGCCGACGATGAGCGCAGCCAGCGCGCTGACGGACAGAAGTCGCAGTTTCATTGTCGATTCGATTTTAAGAGAGGGTGAGCCGTTCGGCGCGGGCCGAGAGCAGGCTCACAATACGTGGCCCTCAATTACCCTCTCAATCAGACAATGCTTAAATGGGCAATCGAATTGATTCGAAAGCCCGGCGATCTCGCGGCGCGATCCGGGCGTGATTGCGACGATCCGCGCCGCGACTCGCGCCTCAATGCGCGCTCGACGCCGGCGCGGCCACGGTGGCGCCGCTCATGCCGGTTTCGTCGCTGGCGCTCGGCGCGCCTTCGCCCTGAACGGGCGCGTCCACGCCCGTGCGCACGTACTGCTTGAACGCGGCGCCCGCCGTCCACGGATTCGGTTTGCAGCCGAGCGAACTGTCGCAGTGCGCGGCAAAACCGATCGTCGCGGTGCCGTCGTTGTTGGCCGTTTTCGTGATCTCGTAAGCGAGCAGGCGCTTGCCGCCGCCCGGGCCCGAGGTCTGGATCAGCGTGTCGTTCACGGTCTGCACTTCGTACTTCGAATGATTGCGCACCCAGGCTTCGGCGCGTTGCCACCATAGGCCGCATTCGGTCTGATTGGCGCACGTGAGCGGGGCCGTCGCGATCTGCATGACGTCGGGGTTGACCTGGCCGCGCGGCGCGCAGGCGGCGGCTGTCGTACACAACAGGATCGCCAGGATTCGTTTCATAGCGTGGGTCCTCCAGAAAGCGCCGCGTGGCGCGGCGCATGCGTTCTTCGTGTTCTCAGTTTCTGTGCCCGGCGCGGCGCCCGAGCGCGCGCCACGGGGACGCCCATGTCGTGTCCATGCCGCGTCCATGCCGCGTCCATGCCGCGTCCATGCCGCGCCGATGTCGTTTTGACCGCATTCGCCCGCATGGGTTGCGTATAAATGCAGGTGCCCGACTCGAGCGATTTCACGCCGCGCCTGGACCGGTATTCGACCGATACCCGCGCGCCGCCAAATCGCAAGCGGCGTGTTCAAACGCTGAAGCGATTGAGCGTGTACGCGCGATAGGCGGCGACGAACGCATCGAACGCGCCCACTTCCTCGCGTTCGAGTTTGGCCTGCTCGTCGAGCGATTCGCGCGCCAGCGTTTCGAACCGCGCCGTGGCGGCGGCGTCGAGCGGCCGCGCGAGAAATTGCGCCGCGTGACGTTCGCTTTGCGCGAGCGCGAATTGCAGGAAAGACTGCTTCTCCTCGCGCATGGTTTGCAGCACGCGCGCGGAAGGCGTGAGCGACGCATCGGCCAGTTTCAGGCGCTGCTTCACGAGCGAGCGCATGTGCTCGTCGCTGCCGCGCGCCGCGTCGAGCGCCGCCGCGGCGCGGCCGATTTTCTCGAAGAGTTCCTCGGCCCAGTCGAGCATCGGCACGTCCTGGCCGTCGCGCTTGAGCGCGAGGCCCGGGCGGCGTCCTTCCTTCGTCACGAGGCCGAAGTTCTCGTTCGATTCGTTGTATGCGTCGGCGGGCAGCAGCGGGCTTTCATCGAGCGCGCAGGCGAGCAGATAGGCATCGAGAAAACGCGCCGTTTCGAGCGAAATGCCGGTGGGCTCGAACGGGTCGATGTCCATGCAGCGCACTTCGACGTATTGCACGCCGCGCGCGGCGAGCGCATGCAGCGGCCGCTCGCCCGGATGCGTGATGCGCTTCGGGCGAATCGTCGAATAGAACTCGTTTTCGATTTGCAGCACGTTGGTGTTGATCTGCACCCACTCGCCGTCGCGATGCGTGCCGATTGCCTCGTAGGGCGGATACGGCTGGCTCACGGCCTGCGCGAGCGCTTCGAGATAACCGGGCAGCGTGTCGTAGTCGGCGCGCAACGCGGACTGGCCCGTGGTGTTCGAATAGCCGAGATCGCTCATGCGCAGGCTCGTGGCGTACGGCAGATAGAGCGTGTTCGCGTCGAACGCCTCGAGCTTGTGCTCGCGGTTGCGCAGGAAGCGCGCGTCGAGCGCCGGCGACGCGCCGAACAGGTACATCAGCAGCCAGTTGGTGCGGCGGAAATTGCGGATCAGCGCGAGGTAGCGTTCCGACTGATAGTCGGTGAGCGTGGCCGTGGACTGATGATGCGCGTGCAGCGCGCGCCACACTTCCTCGTCGAGCGAATAGTTGTAGTGAATGCCGGCGATGCACTGCATGGTGCGCCCGTAACGCAGCGCGAGGCCCATGCGATAGACGTACTTGAGGCGGCCGATGTTCGAGTTGCCGTAACGCGCGATGGGAATGCCGTCGTCGGTGTCGGGCAGAAGGCCGGGCATCGACTCGTTCCAGAGCATTTCACCGTCGCGCGCGAGCACCGCATAGACGTAGCGATGCAGTTCGTCGAGCTTGTCGAGCGTGATGGATGCGTCGCTTTCGGCGGGCGTGATGATCTCGATCAGCGCTTCGGAATAATCGGTCGTGAGCGACGGATGCGTGAGCGCCGAACCGAGCGCCGTTGCATGCGGCGACATCGCGAGCGAGCCGTCGCGTGTCACGCGCAGGCTCTCTTTTTCGATGCCGCGCAGACCGCGCGCGAGCGCGCCGCGAGACGGCCCGTCGCCCAGCACGGAAAGGCGCTGTGCGAGAACGTCGTTCGTGCGTGTAGAAGTCGTGTCTGACATTGAGGCTGGTCGGGCTCGGGCCGGCGGCGCGATGCTGCGCGTGGCCGCCGGCGGGGATTTTTTTCGGTAGCGGGCACTTTAACATCTCGCCGTAAGACATGCTTGAGGCAGGATCGGCGCGGTTTCGGGCGCCCTTGCGGCTGTTTGGCGGCGCTTTCCCGCGGAATATTCCGCCGAGGTTTTGCCGGGCGCTTGCCCGCCGCTTGCCGACTGCTTGCCGGCCTTTTGCCGCCCTTTTGCCCCTCTGCTATCGCGCATCTATCGAGCCTTTGCCGCGCCCGCGCGGCGTTTTTGCGGGCACGCGAGGCGCGCTGTTTCGCCTCGGCTTGCCATCGCAATGTCGCTGCGATTTCGCTGCAATGCCGCCGCCATTTCGCCACCATTTCGCCGCGCATATCGCTTCGATTGCCGCTTGCAACGGAGGCGTTCAACCGCCGCGTGCCGCGCCCGCGCGGTCGGCGATTTCGTTCCATAGATGCATGGCCGCGTAGGCGCGAAACGGGCGCCAGGCATCGGTGCGCGCGCGCTGCTGCGTCGCGCGCGCGAGCGCGGGGTCGCGCGCGGCGATCGCCTGCATGAGCACGAGATCCGTCGCGGGCCAGGCGTTGGCGTCGCGCCATGCGCGCATCGCCACGTATTCCACCGTCCACGGCCCGATGCCCGGCAACGCGAGCAGCGCGGCGCGCATGGCGTCGAGATCGTCGGGCGCGGCCGTGCCTGGGTTATCCGCGTTATCTGCGTTGTTATCCGCGTTATCCGCATGCGGCGCATCGGTGGCGTTCATGGCGTCGATTCGTCTGCCGCGGCGTTTGGCGCGGCCGCCTGGCTTGCCCGCGCCGGCGGCGGCGTCACTGCGCTCGATCGCCACGGCGCCGCTCGCCACCGCGTGCGCGAAGCCCTGCAATGCGGCGACGCGCTTGCCCGGCATGCCGATGCCGGCGAGATCGGCGGCGGCGAGCGCGGCGGGCGTGGGAAAGCGCCAGGCGGTGAGCGCATGCGGGTGCGCTTCGATGCGCTCGCCCACGCGCGCGACGAGCCGCCCGACGATGGTCGTGGCCGCCTTCACGCTCACCTGCTGGCCGACGATCGCGCGCACCACAAGTTCGAAACCCGACCACGCGCCCGGCACGCGCAAGCCCGGCGCGGCCGCGACGAGCGGCGCGAGCCAGGGATCGGTTGCGAGATGCGCGGCGATCGCGGCGGGATCGGTTTGCAGATCGAACATGCGCGAGAGCGGCGCGGCGAGCGCGGCCGCATGGGCGCTCACCGGTCCGTCGATATCGACGACAAGACAGCGCTTGCGCGCGTGGCGGCGCACGGCGAGCGTGCCGCTCGCGCCCGCGAAGTCGATGGCGCGCAGCCACGCGCCGTTCTCGACGGCTTCCACGCCGGGCGTGGCGCGGCCGCTGAAAAAACGCAGCACGCGCGGCCAGTCGTAGGGCGCGCGAAACGGCAGTTCGAGCGTGGCGTGCTGGCGGTCGAAGGACAGCGCGGTTTTGTCCGAGCCCGGATCGGCGCCCGGATCGGCGCTCGGATGCGTATTGGAATGCGCGGCGGAAGTCGCGCGGGACGAAGGCGGCGGGGCGTGAGCGCTCAAGCGGCGGTCTCCGGCGTGTCCGTGCGGCGGGAGCCAGCGCGATGGGTGCGATCGGCGTGATCGGCGCTCTCCGAACGATCCACGCGATCCGAATGATTCATGGGACTCGGGCGACTGGGGTGACTCGGGCGATCCTGGCGTTCGTCGCGATCGCCGGCACCGGACGGCGATGCGGCTGGCGCCGGGCAGGACTCGGCATGCCCGATCTCGCCCGCGCGCGCTTCGGCGTCGATCAGCGCGGCCTTGCGCGTGAGTCCCCAGCGATAGCCCGCGAGCGAGCCGCCCTTCTGCACGACGCGGTGGCAAGGAATCGCGAGCGCCACCGGATTCGACGCGCACGCGCTCGCCACGGCGCGCACCGCCTGCGGCGTGCCGAGCGTTTGCGCGATCTGCGTGTAGCTGCGCGTTTCGCCGTAAGGAATGCGCTGGAGCGCGTCCCAGACGCGCTGCTGAAATGCGGTGGGCGCGATGTCGAGCGGCAGGTCGAAGCGGTCGCGGCGGCCGTGCAGATAAGCGTCGATCTGGGCGACGAAGGGCGCGACGGCCGCGTTGTCCTCGACGCATTGCGCGTTCGCGAAATCGGACTGGAGCGCGCCGACGAGCGCCTTGTCGTCGTCGTCGAAAGCGATGCGGCAGATGCCCTTTTCCGTCGCCGCGACCAGCACGCGGCCAAGCGGCGTGGGCGCGCAGCCGTAGCGGATGGTGCGGCCCGCGCCCTTGCGCCGGTACGCGGACGGCGCCATGCCCAGTTCGCCCGGCACGCTGTGATAGAGCCGCGACGACGAGCCGAAGCCCGCGTCGGCGCTTGCGCGCGTGACGTCGGCGCCTTCGCCCAGCGCATCGCGCAGCACCGCGCCGCGGCGCGCGGCCTGATACTGGCGCGGCGACACGCCGAGCACGCGCTTGAAAAGCCGCTGGAGATGGAACGGGCTCAAATGCACGGCGTCGCTCAGTTGCGCGAGCGTCAGGCGCTGCTGCGGGTCGGCGTCGAGCGCGGCGCAGGCGCGCCGCACCACTTCCAGCTCGCGCGGCAAGCCGCCCGGACGGCAGCGCTTGCATTCGCGATAACCGGCGGCGCGCGCGGCGTCGGCGGCGGCGAAGAACTCGATGTTCTCGCGCAGCGGCAGCCGCGACGCGCAGGACGGGCGGCAGAACACGCCGGTCGTGCGCACGGCGTAGAAGAACGCGCCGTCGGCGCCTGTGTCGCGCGCGGCGACGGCTTGCCAGCGCTCGGCGTCGGTCGACCAGGCGGCTTCGGCCGGTGCGTGCGGCTCGGCCCGCTGTTCGGGCTGCCGTGCCGACTGCGGCTTTGGCCGCTGATCCGCCTGCGATTGCGTCTGTGTTTGCGGTTTCGTTAGCGGTGTCGTCTGCTTCGTGGACTGGGCGGCGCTCATCTCGTAACTCCTCGAAAAGCCGGATGGGATGGCTTTACTGTATCCATGCACGTTGCGCGCGGCGTGCCGGATCTTGCGCTGTCATTGTGTCAACGGCGAACGCCGCATTCGAGGCGCTCAACCAGGGGTTTTCGAGCCCTCGGTGAATCCCGAATGGCAAATGGATGCCGCTTGTGCGACAAAATGCCCAACTATCGGGTTTTCCCTTAAAAAGTTGTTGCATCGCGCCAGGCCGCTGTGTATAGTGGTTCCTGTCTCCTCCATGTCTCCTCCTGATATGGATTAAGCCCGCTCACAGCAGCGGGCTTTTTTTCGTCCAGCGTTTGTGGTTGGCGTAACAACTTCCAACTTCCGCGCGTGCCTGCGCGTTCCCATTTTCCCTCGCTTCCTGGTTTCGCGCCCACGATTCACGCACACTGCTCGTCGCTGCGGATAGCCGCGCGCGCCGCGCGGGTTCACCATGCGTGGAGTGCGTAGACCGCGTAGCGGCCGGTGGCGCCGCGGCGCGTGCGTGAAACCGTTGGAGGCGTGTCATGCGAATTCCGGTCCGCGAGATCGACCATGTCGTCATTCGCGCGGCCGATCCCGCCGCGCTCGTGCGTTTTTATTGCGACGTGATCGGCTGCACGTTCGAGCGCGAGCAGCGCGACATCGGCCTCGTGCAGTTGCGCGAGGGACGCTCGCTCATCGACGTGATACCGGCCGGCGGAAAACTCGACCGCGACGCGGGTGCGCCGCCCGCCGGCGCGGGACGCAACATGGACCACCTGTGCCTGCGTGTGGAACCGTTCGACGCAGCGGCGCTCGAGGCTCATCTTGCCGCGAACGGCGCGCATCCCGGCGAAGTGGCCGAGCGATATGGCGCGGAGGGATTGGGGCCGTCGCTGTACTGCTTCGACCCCGAAGGCAACATGGTGGAGCTGAAAGGACCGCCGCGTGCGTGAGGCGCGAAAGAAAACGCTCAGACGTTTTCGGGCGCCTTGAGCACGTTCCATTCGACGGCGACGGGCTCGGCGTTCGACGAGCCGATCCAGGCCGCGCCGTCCTGCACCGTGCATTGCAGGCGCATGGTGCGTTCGGCGATGGCGCCCAGCGCGGCCGCGACGTCTTCGCCCAGCGACCACACGGTCACATTGCGCAACCGCTCGACCTTGCCGCGCACGCCTTGCCACCAGATGTCGGAGGTGCGGCCGCCGTAGGCGATCACGATGACTTCACCCGCGCGCCCGCTTGCCTTGGCGATGCGGCGCTCGTCGGGCTGGCCGACTTCGATCCACGTTTCGATGGCGCCCGTGTAGTCCTTGCGCCAGAGATCGGGTTCGTCGGTATCGGAAAGGCCCTTGCAGAATTCCAGCCGATCGCTCGCGAACAGCGCGAATGCGGCGATGCGGACCATCATGCGGTCGTCGGTTTCGGACGGATGGCGCGCGATCGTGAGCGCATGGTCGGCGTAGTAGTGCCGGTCCATGTCCGCAATCTGCAATTCCGCCTTGTAGATGGTCGATTTGAGTGCCATGCCGGTTCCGGGCGCGCAAAAGCCGCACATGATAGCGAAGATTCGCGCAAGCGACGTGCCCCTGCTGGTGCATCAGGCGCTTACGCGGGACGAAACGGGAAGGGTCGGCGGGGAAGATGACGGCGTGCGTCGGCACGGACAACACGTCCAACGCGTGCAACTAGCGCAACAAGCGCAACAAGCGCAACGCGTCCAACACGGGCAACAAGCGCATCGGGCGCGCGGCAAAGCCGCCGCGCCGCGCCGGATATCGCCGCGAAAGCGGTGTTATTGCTTGATGAAGCGGTCGTTGGTCCAGAGGCCTTGTTCGTCGGCGTTGGCCGCGTTCACGAATTCGACGTCATGCCCCACGACCTGGACCACGCGAAACGTCTGACCTTCGGGCGTGGAAAGGCACTGGAAGCCCGAGAAATATTCCTGCATCTGCTGATGCTCGCCGGACTGTTCGTGCGCGGCCACGGCATCGAGCTTGTCTTTCGAAAGGCAGCCGTACGAACCGGGCTTGAACTGCACCGTTTGCTGTGGCTTCACGAGCCCAGTCTGCGCTTGCGCGGGGAATGCGCAAACCGCGCCGGCCGCGAGAACCCACATCGCGGCTCGCATTTTCGCGTGCATTTTCATGATCTGCCTCCTGCGGATTTTTATTCCGGTTAGCTATGTATTTAACTTTCACGCCAAACCCGCATTTTTAAACATAGAGGAGCGCGAAAGGACTGCAAGAAGTTCTTGTGTGCAGCCGCAACAGCCGACGCTTGGCGGACCGGGCGGCACGGCCCGCGTAGCGGGATTCGGCGCGCAAGCCTACACCGAATGCCAGCCATTGCGAACGGTTTGACCGGCGTGAATCGCTTATCGACAAAGGCTTTGAATTTTAATCGGCTCGGACTTCGCGTTGATTTAAACCGCTTAATACAAACCATGACGCGGCGCATATAAAGTCGCGCGCGCGAACGCGTCGCCAGGCTCGCACTATGCGCGGGCCGCAGAAGAAAAACGATGCCAGCGTTGCCCGCGAAATTCTCGCGCGCCGCCCTTGCGCACCCAAAAACTTCGTGGATAAATCGGGCTTCGCGAAAAGAGACTTCTGGAGACTGCTCATGACCCTCGCTCACTGGCTGCCGTTCGCCATTGCTTCGGCGATACTCGTCGCCATTCCCGGCCCCACGGTGCTGCTCGTGGTTTCGTATGCGCTCGGCCACGGCCGCCGCTATGCGCTCGCCACCACGGCGGGCGTCGCGCTCGGCGACTTCACGGCGATGACGGCTTCGATGCTCGGCCTCGGCGTGATTCTCGCGGCTTCGGCCACGTTGTTTTCGATGCTCAAATGGGTCGGCGCCGCCTATCTGATCTATTTGGGCGTGAAGCTGTGGCGCGCGCCCGTGGGTGTAGCCGAAGCCGCCGACACCTCGGAAACGCGCACCGGCCGCATTTTCGCGCATGCCTACATGGTCACGGCGCTCAACCCCAAGAGCATTATTTTCTTCGTGGCGTTCGTGCCGCAGTTCATCGACCCGCATCTGGCGGCGGCTCCGCAGATCGTGGTGTTCGAAGCGACCTTCCTCGTGCTCGCCACGCTCAATGCGTTCGGCTACGCGCTGCTCGCGGCGGCGGCGCGCAAGGCGGTGCGAAGCGTGCGCGTGCAGCGCGCCGTCAATCGCACGGGCGGCTCGCTTCTGATCGGCGCGGGACTGTTTGCCGCCGTCTGGAAGAAGTCGGCGGCTTGACGGCTGGCGGCGAGGCGCCCGGTACGCCGGTCGTGGCGCTGGCGCCGCTTCGCCATGGCGCGTTCATGGAGCGGGCCGCAATAGGCGATTCGGCGGTTTTCTGGGAGTTATCCGGGCGTTTTCCGAGGCATATCCGCCGCAATATCCACGCGATAGCCAGGTGTTCGGTCGGGCTATCCACGGTCTATCTCCAATGCCCGGTTTGCGAGTTCGGCAACGCGCGCCAGGCACGCGCCCTGCTCGGCGTCGCTGTGACGATCGGCGAACATTGTTTTTGCGGTTCGGTGTGCGCCCATGGTGAAACTGTCGCGCCGCGACTACAATGCAATTGCAAACCGCTTGACATCCAGGAGGTTATCGTGACCGAACACGTAATACTGGGCGCATTTCTGGTGATTCCGCTTGTCCTTGTCGTGTTTCTGTTTTCCGACGAGATCATCGAGGAACACAAGCAGCGAGTGCGGCAAGCGGGCAGCGAACATCACATCGACTGGCGTCATCCGCTTCGCAGCATCCTGCATCACTGAAGCCCGCATGACTCGTCAGGGTACGATTGGTCGCGGCATCCTTCGTTTTTGCTCTGTTCGCCTTTGCTTCATTCTTCGCTAACGGGCGGCCTCATCGCGCCGCCCGCTTCCTCCCAGCCGCTCGCCTTCGTTTTTGCTCGTCGCTCATCCTGGTCGCCCGCAAGCGCCCCGCACGTTAGCGGCGTAATTCGTCGTTACCACTTGCAGCACCTGTATCCGCGAATCGGATCGACAATTCTTCCATGTGATCAAAGTTCTCAAGGAGAACGACATGAGAAAGATAGCGGCCGTATTGGTGCTTGCAGGTTGCGCGGTGGCGGCCGGTCCCGCAAGCGCGCACGATCGGGGCGGCGACGTGGTGGGCGCGCTCGTGGGCGGCGCGTTGATCGGCGCCGCAGTGGGCGCGCTGGTCAACAGCGGCCCGGCCGTGGCCGTGCCGGCCCAGCCGGTTTATGCGCAGCCCGCGCCGGTGTATGCGCAGCCCGCCTACGCACCCGCTTATCAGCCCGCTTATGCCGCCGCGCCCGCCGGTGCATGCTACGACCGTTACTCGGGCCGCTACGTCGCTTGCGGTGCGCCGCCGCCGCAGTACGACGACGGCTACGTGCAGCAGTCGGGCTACGCGCAACCCGTCTATGCCCAGCCGGGCGGCGGCTGGTAATTTCGGGGCGACGGATTCGCTTGGGCGCGCCGGTTTTCACGAACCGGCGCGCCTCGCCTTTCAGCCGGTCTGTTCGACGGGCTTCACGCGCAGATTGAGCCGCTGCGTCAGGCGAATCACGCCGATCTCCACCTCGCGGTCGATGCGCGAGGCGTCGAGCAGGCGCTGCAACGCGTCGATGCCGTCCACGGCCACGCCGTCGATCGTCACGACCGTATCGTCCACGCGCACCCCGCCCAGCGCGGCCGGGCTGCCCTTGACGACCTCCATCACGCGCACGCCGCTCGTCGACGGCAAGTCGAAATAGCGTTGCACCTTGCGCGCGACGGGCACCGTCGTGCCTGCGATGCCGATATACGCGCGCCGCACGCGGCCATGCGCGAACAATTGCGTGATGACCCATTTGGCGCTGTCGATCGCCGTGGCGAAGCAGATGGCCTGCGCGCCCGGAATGATGGCCGTGTTCACGCCAATCACCTGTCCGGCCGAATTGACGAGCGGGCCGCCCGAGTTGCCGGGATTGAGCGCGGCGTCGGTCTGGATCACGTCGTAGATCATGCGGCCCGAATTCGAACGCAATGAGCGGCCGAGTGCGGAAACCACGCCGGTCGTCACGGTTTGCGCGAGCCCGAGCGGGCTGCCCACGGCGATGGCGATCTGCCCGACGCGCAAGCCCGCCGACTCGCCGAGCTGCGCATGCGGCAGCGTTTCGTTCGCGCCGATGCGCAGCACGGCGAGATCGGTGCTGGGATCGTCGCCGACGAGATCGGCCGTGTGCGTCGAGCCGTCGGCCAGCGTCACGCGCAACTGCGTGGCGCCATGCACGACGTGGCTGTTGGTCAGCAAGTAGCCGTCCGGCGTGAACAGAAAGCCCGAGCCGCTGCCGCCGCTCGCGCCGTGCGAGGCCGGGCTTGCGGCGCGGCGCTCGACGGCGATGTGCGCAACCGACTGCTGGACGCGCTCGAGCGCGCCAATCACGGTGCGCGAATAGGCATCGAGGAGCGCGTCGTCGTCAATGCCTGTGTGCTGGCTTGCGCCGGCGCCGCTTGCGGAGGCGCGAGCCAGGTCGTCGATAAAGGAGGGACGTTTGCCCACGATCCGATCTCCAGGGAAAAGTGGGCAGTACATGCGGGCGCGGCGCGCGCTTTTTCAAGAGCGTGCGCGAAGGGGCGAAAAACGTGTCGGACCACTAAGCGCTGTGTCTAAATCTTGGCGCGGAATCGGCAGAACCGGCAGAACCGGCAGAACCGGCGGATTCGTCAGTACAAAGAAAGAAGCCCGCTTGCGCGGGCGAATCCATGCTCGGGTGACATGGCGAGGTAAACGTTTGCACGCCCAACTGCGTCAAGGAAATCCCGGCCATCCTGGCCAATGCGCGAGCCTGAACACGCAGGCCCGAACGTTCAGGCGGCGATGGCTTCGACCGCGTCGGCGGCAATGGTGGCTTGAATGGCTTCGAGTTCCAGCATGAGCGTGTCGATGGTGCGGAACTGGACGGGCGTGACCTGCGGGGCGTCCATCAGCGCGCAAAGGCGCCGGTACCAGTAGTCGTATGGCAGGACCGTCGGCGCGATGCCATTGGACAAAGCCGGTGCCACGGCGCGCGTGATGTGCGCGATTTCGTCGTCGATCAAATGCATGGTCGCCCCCGAAAGCGATGAATGATATGTCGTTGTACGAACCTATAGCGACACTTTAGTGCGGTGTCGCACCGTGCAATAGCTATCACATCGGATAGGGCGGAAGCGCAAAAACTTTCATTTTGCCTTCTGCGGTGCGCATATCCGGCATTGGCACACGTTAATGGCGCCAACCGCCATGTCCGCCGTAATAGCCGCCGACTCCCACGCCGATATCGACAGAAGGCGCCGCGTAATAGCCCGGCGCGTAGCCATAGCCATAAGCCGGCGCGGGCGCATAGGCATAAGGCGGCGCGACCACGCAGCCGGAAAGCCCGGCGCTGAGCGCGACGAGAGCGAGTGCGGTTGTGAGTGCTTTCATTGTCGATCTCCTGTGCTTTTATTATTGACTCGCCGCGCGCGATTAAGCGTTTGCAATAGAAACGATGTGTGTCGATTGATTACAGGGGAAGCCCGCACGACGCAGGGGTGACGATGACTGACGAGGAAAGCGAAATGAAATTAATTGGGAATGCGAAGCAGGGATGACGAAACATGGCGCATCGCGCCGTGCCTGGCCTTATTTTCCAATGCAAAAACGGCTGAAAATCACGCCGAGCAAATCGTCGGAGGTGAACTCGCCGGTAATGGAATTGAGCGCGTCCTGCGCCAGCCGCAACTCTTCGGCGAAAAGGTCGAGCACCTGCGCTTGCTGGTCCGCGTGCGCCGCAGCAAGCGCAAGGTGCTCGCGCGCCGCGCGTAGCGCAATCAAATGCCGTTCGCGCGCGAGATAAACGCTCTGCGCGTCGGCCTGCCAGCCCGCGATGTTCAGCAACTCCGCACGCAACAAGTCCACGCCGTCGCGTTGCTTCGCGGAAAGGCGCAACTCGCGGATCTCGGCGCCGTCGGTGGCCGTGCGCTTCGTTGCCTCGGGCGCGACGCCGGTGAGATCGGTTTTGTTCAGCACGCGCACGACCGGCACGCCGACGGGAAAACGCGCGGCGATCGTGTGGTCGCCGGCCGTCATGCCTTCGCGCGCGTCGAGCAGATGAAGCACGACGTCGGCGCGGCCGATCTCGCTCCAGGTGCGCTCGATGCCGATCTTTTCCACTTCGTCCTCGGTCTCGCGCAGGCCCGCCGTATCGACGATATGCAGCGGAATGCCTTCGATCTGGATCGTTTGGGAAATCTTGTCGCGCGTGGTGCCGGCCACGGGCGTGACGATCGCGAGTTCCGCGCCCGCGAGCGCGTTGAGCAGCGACGACTTGCCCACGTTCGGCTGCCCCGCGAGCACCACGGCCAGGCCTTCGCGCAGCAACGCGCCCTGACGCGCTTCGGCGAGCACGTGGTCGAGTTGCGCGCGGATATGCGCGAGCTTGCCGCGCGCGTCCGCGGCTTCGAGAAAGTCGATCTCTTCTTCGGGGAAATCGAGCGTCGCTTCCACGAGCATGCGCAGCGTCACGACGTCGTCGACGAGCGCGTGGATGTCGCGCGAAAACGCGCCGTCGAGCGAACGGCCCGCCGAACGCGCCGCCGCTTCCGTGCTCGCCTCGATCAAGTCGGCCACGGCTTCGGCTTGCGCCAGGTCGAGCTTGTCGTTGAGAAACGCGCGACGCGTGAATTCGCCCGGCTCGGCGAGCCGCAAGCCGAACGCGCGGCCCGCCTCGATACAGCGTTGCAGCACGAGTTGCAGCACGATCGGGCCGCCGTGGCCTTGCAGTTCCAGCACGTGCTCGCCTGTATAGGAATGCGGCGCCGGAAACGACAGCGCGATGCCGCGATCGAGCACGGCGCCGCCCGCGTCCAGAAACGGCACGTAGCTCGCATGGCGCGCGGCGAGCGGCTGGCCCGCGAGCGCCGCCATGAGCGCTTCGGTGAGCGCCGCGCCCGCGCGCCCGGCCGATACGCGCACCACGCCGATGCCGCCGCGTCCGGGCGCTGTGGCGATGGCGGCGATGGGATCGGAATCGGTGGCGAGCATGGCGGACTGATAGGGAAAAGGGCAGGGAGCGCGCCCGCACTGGCCGCCGGGACGGCGCAAAACGACGGCAACACGGCGCGCGAAAGCGAGGCATTGTAACGCGCGGCTCGCGCAACGCTCCACGCAACGATCGCGCAGAATCTTCTTGTTTTATCCCACGTTGGATAAGACTAATCTCGAAGAATTCTGACGGAATATGCTATTCATGAAATCTGTGCGGGCCGACAGCCAACCGATCCAGCGCATTTGCCTGAAGCCCGATAGAAATCATAAGACGATTAGTTTCGGGCAATTTCTCTCTTTTATAGGCTAAATGTAGCTTATCTGGTTGTCTTCTTCGCCGATCCTGGGTTGCACAATCTCGCCCATGCCGACATCCGAAGAAAAAGCTGCTTTCGCCGAACGACTCAAGTTCGCAATGAAGCGCGCGCCAGAAAGACTGCGTGGCAGCACCGACCTGTCCAATCAGTTCAATTTACGCCATCACGGCGAGCATCCGGTTTCGCCGCAAACCGCTCATAAATGGCTGAGCGGCCGCACCATTCCCACTCACGACAAGCTCGAAACGCTGGCGAAATGGTTCGGCGTGGACACGCACTGGCTGCACTATGGGCCGCCGCCCGGCAATCCGGCGGCCGTGCCCAAGCCGCGCAAACCCGACGAGAAGTATCCGCTTTCCGAGGAAACGCTCGAACTCGCCTCGAAGATCGAATCGCTGAGCGCGCATCATCGCTATCTCGTTCAGGAACTCATCGCGCAGTTCTACGGCGACGCCGACAAGAACTGAGACGCCGCAACAAAAAAGCCGTCCGATTGTCGCCGGACGGCTTTTTTTGCGCCTTGACGGAAAGCGGCGGAATCGCAGGGATCGCCGCTTCGGCTATCAGGACACGACTTCCTTCTTCCTGCCTTTGCCCATCATGCGCGTGATGTAGTACTGCTGCGCGATGGAGAGCACGTTGTTCACCACGTAATACAGCACGAGGCCAGCCGGGAAGAAGAAGAACATGGCCGAGAACGCCAGCGGCATGAACATCATCATCTTGGCCTGGACGGGGTCCGGCGGCGTGGGGTTCAAACGCGTTTGCAGGAACATCGAGACGGCCATCAGCACCGGCAGGATGAAGAACGGGTCCTGCTGCGAAAGGTCGTGAATCCACAGAATCCACGGCGCACCGCGCATTTCCACCGACGAGAGCAGCACCCAGTACAGCGAGATGAACACCGGAATCTGGATCACGACCGGCAGACAGCCG
Source organism: Paraburkholderia sp. J41 (assembly GCF_905220235.1). NCBI lineage: Bacteria > Pseudomonadati > Pseudomonadota > Betaproteobacteria > Burkholderiales > Burkholderiaceae > Paraburkholderia > Paraburkholderia sp. J41. The sequence continues at coordinate 163,422 of NZ_CAJMZE010000010.1, forward strand.
CCGAACGGGTTCACTTTTTCGGTCTTGTACAGCTCCATCAGCGCCGCGTTCATCTTCTGCGGGTCGCTCTTGAAGCGCTCGCGCAGCGCCTGCATGCGCGGCGTGATTTCCTTCATGCGCGCCATCGACTTGTAGCTGGCGGCGGAGAGCGGGAAGAACACGGCCTTGATGAGCAGCGTGAGCAGCACGATCGCCCAGCCCCAGTTGCCCACGTAGCTGTGGATTTTCTCGAGCAGCCAGAACAGCGGCTTGGCGATGATCGTCACCCAGCCGTAGTCCTTCACGAGTTCCAGACCCGGCGCGATGCCTTCGAGCATGCGCTCCTCTTCCGGGCCGGCGAACAGGCGCGCCTGCACGTCGTCGGTCGCGCCCGGCGCGATCGTGCCGAGCGGCTGCTTCACGCCCACGCGGTAGAGCGAGTTGTCGAACTTCTCGACGTAGATGTCACGCTTCGCGCCTTGCTGCGGAATCCACGCGGTCGCAAAGTAGTGCTGCACCATCGCGATCCAGCCGTTGTCGGCCTGATTCACGAAGTCGGCCTTGTTCTTGTCGATGTCGCTGAACGAAATCTTCTGGAAGTGATGCTGGTCCGAGTAGACCGCCGGGCCGATGAAGGTGTGCGAGAAGCGCGGCGTTTCGACCGGCTGGCTGTCGCGCACCAGCTCCATGTAGAGCGTGGGCGAAACCGGCGTGCTGCCGACGTTCTGCACCTTCGTGTCCACGCCGATCACGTAGCTGCCCTTGGTGAAGGTGTAGGTCTTCGTGACCTTCACGCCGCCCTTGTCGGGCGAAACGAGGCTGATCTGGTACGCGTTGGCATCGCCGGTCAACGCGCGCGGACCCGGCTGCACCGCGAACACGTCGTTGTGGTTCGGGAAGTCGCCGCCGAGCAGACCGGTGCGCGCGAGGTACGTGTGGTCGTTCGTGTGGTCGAACAGCGTGATGTACTGGTTCGGCTGCTTGCCTTCGCCTTCCTTGAGCAGCGAAAGCTTCACGATCGTGCCGCCGCGCGTGTCGATCACGCCGTCGTAGACGTCGGTGTGAAACTCCACGAGCTGGGCGGCGGCCGCGGCGGGCTGGGCGGTGTTCGTCGGTGCCTGACCCGCGGCGGTGGCGGGCAGGTCCGACGCGCCGTTCGCGGCGCTGGCGGGCGCGGCGCCGCTGGCGGCGGTGTGCGGCTGCGTTTGCGTCGCGCTCGGGAAGAACATCGACTGACGTCCGTGGTCACGTTGCCAGTTGTCGTACAGCAGGACAGCCGACATAAAGAAGATGACCCATAGGACGGTGCGTTTGATATCCATGCGTTGTCTCAGTGTCGATGGGATGGCGCGTCAGCGCTTTTCGGTGTTGCCGGCGGAACGAGGTCGATGCCGCCCGCCGAAAACGGATGGCAGCGGCACAGCCGCCGCGCGGCGAGGTAAGTCCCACGCGCGGCGCCATGATACTGGATTGCCTCGCGTGCGTAATCGGAACAGGAAGGATAAAAACGGCACCGGCTGCCGAGCAGGGGACTCACGGCAAGCTTGTAGAAACGCAGGATTGCGATCAGTACCGTTTGCATGGCGTTGCGGCCTGCCTGCGCCGCGCTCGATGACGAATGTCGTGCCGCTTGCGCGGCAAACGCGTTGGACTGCGACTGCCCGGACCCGCGCGCCGCGCTCATGACGGGCGCGGCTTGCCCGTTTCGGGCTCGCCCGCCGGCGCCGCGCCCGGTTTCGGCTGCGGCTGCGGCTGCGGCTTCCGCGCGGCGTCTTGCCGCGGCGAATGCGCGCAACGGCTGTCCGCCGCGCCTGACGCCGGCGCTTGAGCCGATCCGCAAGCCTGCGACTGCGCCGAACCGCGCCGCGCGACTTCGCGCGCGGCTTTTTCGAGCAAATACTCGATTTCGGTGCGGCACAGCGTCTTGAGCCCCGGCGACGAAGCGGACGGCTGCGCCTTGCGATCGAACTTCGTATGCAGCCGCAGCAGCAGGTCGAAGCCTTCGAACTGCGCGCGACGCACGCGAAACGCTTCCCGCGCGATCCGCCGCACCAGATTGCGCGTGACGGCGCGCGGCGCGAACTTCTTGCCGATCACGAGCCCGAGCCGTGCCTCGTTGCCGGTTTCCCGGCCGTACACGACGAAGTGCGCGGAACGGCGCCAGGGGCGCAAACGAAAAACGGATGAGAATTCATCCGTTTTCAGTAGCCTTGCGGCCTTCGGAAAAGCGGCTTGCGTTCGCGGCAGCATGACGTCGGTTTCGATCGCCCTGTTAGCCTGGTTCGCGATTCGACCGCTACCCGTGGTGGTATCGCTGATAGCGACGCTGCCCGGCTTAGACGGCGAGGCGCTTGCGACCCTTCGCACGGCGTGCGTTGATCACTTTGCGGCCACCAGCGGTCTTCATGCGCACGCGGAAACCGTGGGTGCGCTTACGACGGGTAACGGAAGGTTGAAAAGTACGTTTCATGTTGCTCTCACTCGTTGAATTTGACCGCGGCGAGCATCGCGGAAAAAAGCAATGGCCGGTGGTACAAGGGAATGGTTTTCGCGGAACCCGCTATTTAATCCGGTTTTTCTTTGGCCGTCAATAGGTTAGGGCATCGAAGCATGCATGAACGCTTGCGCGGCGGCCTTGCGGCGCATGCCGCGCGCATCGCCGAGGCGGCCCCGAGCGCCGCGCGCAACGTCGTCCGCCGAACGGCCGTGCGTTGATCCGTCCCTGTGGATAACTCCCAGGACGGGGGAAATCGGCGGTAGAATCTCGCCTATCCCAAGAATCCTGCATGCCGCTCCGGCCCGCCTGCTTGCCGCAAAACCCTTGCCGCGCGGGCGTCCGGAGCATTTGGCGTCGCCTCGTCAGGGCCTCGTCGCCGGTTGCGACCAGTGCGACGGCGTCGCAAAACGTATGCAAACAAAACGATCACAGCAACTCGATGAACGAATTCTGGCAACACTGTTCCGCACTACTGGAGCGTGAGCTGACGCCCCAGCAGTACGTGACGTGGATTAAACCGTTGGCCCCGGTTGCCTTCGATGCTGCGGCGAACACGCTGCAGATAGCCGCTCCCAACCGTTTCAAGCTCGACTGGGTGAAAAGCCAGTTCTCGGGCCGGATCACCGATCTGGCGCGCGACTTCTGGCAAACGCCCGTCGACGTCCAGTTCGTCCTCGATCCGAAGGCGGGCGTGCGCTCGCCGGTTGCGGCGCCGCGCGCGCCCGCCACGGTCTCGAGCGCGGGCTTTGCGCCGGCCGCCGCGCCGCAACCCGCCGCCGTGGGCGGCGGCGCGGGGCTTGCCGGCATGGTGCAGGCCGCTTCGGCGGCCGTTGCCGCCGCGCACGGCGCGCAATCCGCCGATGACGCCGCCGACCTCGATCTGCCGAGCCTCGACGCCAACGAAGCCGCCGCGGGCCGTCGCGGCTGGCGCCCGGGGCAAGGCGCGAGCGCCGGCGCGGCCGCCGAAACCGATCCGACCTACGAGCGCTCGAAGCTCAACCCGGTGCTCACGTTCGACAACTTCGTGACCGGCAAGGCGAACCAGCTCGCGCGCGCCGCCGCCATCCAGGTGGCGGACAACCCCGGCATCTCGTATAACCCGCTGTTTCTTTACGGCGGCGTGGGCCTCGGCAAGACTCACCTGATTCATGCGATCGGCAACCAGTTGCTGCTCGACAAGCCGGGCGCGCGCATTCGCTACATCCACGCGGAACAGTACGTGTCCGACGTGGTGAAGGCGTATCAGCGCAAGGCGTTCGACGACTTCAAGCGTTATTACCATTCGCTAGACCTGCTGCTGATCGACGATATCCAGTTCTTCTCCGGCAAGTCGCGCACGCAGGAAGAGTTCTTCTACGCATTCGAGGCGCTGGTGGCCAACAAGGCGCAGGTGATCATCACGAGCGACACGTATCCGAAGGAAATTTCGGGTATCGACGACCGCCTGATCTCGCGCTTCGACTCGGGCCTGACGGTCGCGATCGAGCCGCCCGAACTCGAAATGCGCGTGGCCATTCTGATGCGCAAGGCGCAGTCGGAATTCGTGAACCTGAACGAAGACGTCGCGTTCTTCGTGGCCAAGCATCTGCGTTCGAACGTGCGCGAACTCGAAGGCGCGCTACGCAAGATCCTCGCGTATTCGAAATTCCACGGCCGCGAGATTTCGATCGAACTGACCAAGGAAGCGCTCAAGGATCTGCTGACGGTGCAAAACCGCCAGATTTCGGTGGAAAACATCCAGAAAACGGTGGCCGACTTCTACAGCATCAAGGTCGCCGACATGTATTCGAAGAAGCGTCCGGCGAACATCGCGCGCCCGCGCCAGATCGCCATGTATCTCGCGAAGGAACTCACGCAGAAAAGCCTGCCGGAAATCGGCGAGCTGTTCGGCGGGCGCGATCACACCACGGTGCTGCACGCCGTGCGCAAGATCGCCGACGAGCGCACCAAGGACGCCCAGCTCAATCACGAGCTGCACGTGCTGGAGCAGACGCTCAAGGGCTGAAACCGGCGGCCTGGCGCGCCTGAGCGCCGGTTTGTCTTGTTTATTGCGCGGATCGCCCCCAATTTAGGGAAGTGGTCCGTTTTCAGGCACAATATGGGTTTAACCGCCCGGCGGTCCGGGCGGCCAGCGCGCCGCGGCTTGCACGGCCGAACCGGCGTCGGGCGACCGGCTTTAGGGCGACCGGCTTCCGGCAGCCCGCAACGCCGGACGACGCGAGGCGCGCGTGACGAAACGTCGGGGCACGCGCGCCGTATGGGCTCAATGAGGGGCTCGATGAGCCGAAGCGGGCGCTGGGGCGCGCAGTCCGTCATATCAACGAAGGAACTCTATGCAACTGGTCAAGACCGAACGCGATAACCTGCTGAGGCCGCTGCAAACGGTGAGCGGCATTGTCGAACGCCGCCACACGTTGCCGATCCTCGCCAATCTGCTGATCACCAAAACCGGTTCCGACGTCTCGTTCCTGTCGACGGACCTCGAGTTGCAGATCACCACGCACGCCGACTTCGGCGTCGGCAACGACCAGGTCGCCACCACGGTCGCGGCGCGCAAGCTGCTCGACATCCTGCGCGCGATGCCCGACGGCCAGGTCTCGCTCACGCTCGCCGACAAGCGCCTCACGGTGCAGTCGGGCAAGAGCCGCTTTGCGCTGCAAACGCTGGCCGCGGACGAGTTCCCCACGGTCGCGCAGGCGAAGGACTTCGGCGCGAGCCTCGCGGTACCGCAAAAAACGTTCCGCCAGTTGCTCGGCATGGTGTACTTCGCCATGGCGCAGCAGGACATCCGCTATTACCTGAACGGCATGCTGCTCGTCGTCGACGGCGACCAGCTCATGGCCGTGGCCACCGACGGCCACCGCCTCGCGTTCTCGTCGATGAAGATCGAAGGCTCGTTCGCGCGCCAGGAAGTCATCATTCCGCGCAAGACCATTCTCGAACTCCAGCGCCTGCTCGAAGACATCGACGACACGCTGAAGATCGACATCGGTTCCACCCAGGTGAAATTCACGTTCGGCCAGGTCGAACTCGTTTCGAAGCTCGTGGAAGGCAAATTCCCCGACTTCCAGCGCGTGATCCCGAAGGGCCACAAGAACACCTTCCAGATCGGCCGCGAGGAACTGCAACGCTCGCTGCAACGCGCGGCCATTCTCACGTCCGACAAGTTCAAGGGCGTGCGCTGCATCATCGAGCCGGGCCAGCTCAAGATCATGTCGACCAACGCCGACCAGGAAGAGGCGCAGGAAGAACTGGAAATCGCCTATCAGGGCGACACCATCGACATCGGGTTCAACGTCACGTATCTGCTCGACGTCCTCGCGAACCTGAAGGTCGACACGCTGCAAGTGAGTCTTGGCGACGCCAGCTCCAGCGCGCTCATCACGATTCCCGAGAACGAGGAATTCAAGTACGTGGTGATGCCAATGCGCATCTAAAAACGCGCGGCAGAAGCAGAACTCCAGGGGGCGCAGCGCCCCTTTGGCGTTTTTATGGCTTTTCGAAAAAGCCCCGAGCAGCAACCCAGGCAGTACGCAGAACCGGAAAAAATCCATGACTGATACGAACAACTCGCAACCCGACAACAGCTACGGCGCCTCGTCGATCCAGATCCTCGAAGGTCTGGAAGCGGTGCGCAAGCGGCCCGGGATGTACATCGGCGACACGTCGGACGGCACCGGTCTGCACCATCTCGTGTTCGAAGTGCTCGATAACTCGATCGACGAAGCGCTCGCGGGTTATTGCAACGACATTCACGTCGTCATTCACGCGGACAACTCCATCTCCATCACCGACAACGGCCGCGGCATTCCCACGGACGTGAAGATGGACGACAAGCACGATCCGAAGCGCAGCGCCGCCGAAATCGTCATGACGGAACTGCACGCGGGCGGCAAGTTCGACCAGAACAGCTACAAGGTGTCGGGCGGCCTGCACGGCGTGGGCGTTTCGTGCGTGAACGCGCTTTCGAGCTTTTTGCGCCTGACCGTGCGCCGCAACGGCAAGAAGCATTTCATGGAATTCCACCGTGGCGTGCCGCAGAACCGCATTCTCGAAGAACGCGACGGCCACACGGTATCGCCGATGCAACTGCTCGGCGAAACCGAAAACCGCGGCACCGAAGTGCATTTCATGGCCGACGAAACCATCTTCGGCAGCGTTGAGTATCACTACGACATTCTCGCCAAGCGCATTCGCGAACTCTCGTTCCTGAACAACGGCGTACGCATTCGCCTGACCGACCAGCGCTCGGGCAAGGAAGACGATTTCGCGTTCGCGGGCGGCGTGAAGGGCTTTGTCGAATACATCAACAAGGCGAAGCAGGTCCTGCATCCGAACATTTTCTACATCTCGGGCGAGAAGGACGGCGTGGGCGTGGAAGTGGCCATGCAGTGGAACGACAGCTACAACGAAAGCGTGCTGTGCTTCACGAACAACATTCCGCAGCGCGACGGCGGCACGCACCTGACCGGCCTGCGCGCGGCCATGACGCGCGTCATCAACAAGTACATCGCCGACAACGAAATCGCCAAGAAAGCCAAGGTCGAAACCTCGGGCGACGACATGCGCGAAGGTTTGTCGTGCGTGCTTTCCGTGAAGGTGCCGGAGCCGAAGTTCAGCTCGCAGACCAAGGACAAGCTGGTTTCGTCCGAAGTGCGCGCGCCCGTGGAAGAAGTCGTGGCGAAGGCGCTCGAGGAATTCCTGCTGGAAACGCCGAACGACGCCAAGACCATTTGCGGCAAGATCGTCGATGCCGCGCGCGCGCGCGACGCCGCGCGCAAGGCGCGCGAGATGACGCGCCGCAAGGGCGTGCTGGACGGCGTGGGCCTGCCGGGCAAGCTCGCGGACTGCCAGGAGAAGGACCCGGCGAAGTCGGAGGTCTATATCGTCGAGGGCGACTCGGCGGGCGGCTCGGCCAAGCAGGGCCGCGACCGCAAGTTCCAGGCAATCCTGCCGCTGCGCGGCAAGGTGCTGAACGTCGAAAAGGCGCGCTACGACAAGCTGCTCTCGAGCGAGCAGATCGTCACGCTGATCACCGCGCTGGGCTGCGGTATCGGCAAGGACGATTACAACCTCGACAAGCTGCGCTATCACCGCATCATCATCATGACCGACGCGGACGTGGACGGCGCGCACATCCGCACGCTGCTGCTCACGTTCTTCTATCGCCAGATGCCGGAGATGATCGAGCGCGGCTACATCTACATCGCGCAGCCGCCGCTCTACAAGCTCAAGGCGGGCAAGGACGAGCGTTATCTGAAGGACGACGCCGACCTCAACGCGCACATGCTGCGCCTCGCGCTGCACGGCTCGGAACTCGTGCCGAGCGAGAACGCCACGCCCATTTCGGGCGACGCGCTCGGCGAACTCGCGCGCTCGTACCAGCTTGCGCGCGGCGTGGTGGATCGCCTTTCGCGCCTGTACGACGTGCGCGCGCTCGAAGCGATCATGGACGGCGTGGCGATCGACCTCACGAGCGAAGCATCGACGCAGGCTTCGGCTCGCGCGCTCGAAGCGCAACTGCGCGACGACCCGCTCAAGCCCGAAGTTTCGGTCGTGCCGATGTACGACCCGGTGCGCGAGCAGCGCTCGCTGCGCGTGGAGCGCCGTCATCACGGCAACGTGAAGGTTTCGGTGATCGACGAGGAATTCCAGCTTACCGCCGACTATCAGCAGCTCGTGAACACGGCGAACACGTTCAAGGGCTTGATCGGCAAGAACGCCGTGATCAAGCGCGGCGAACGCAGCATGGCCGTGAACGACTTCAAGAGTGCGATGAAGTGGCTGATCGCGGACGCGGAGCGCAACGTGTCGAAGCAGCGCTACAAGGGTCTCGGCGAGATGAACCCCGAGCAGCTTTGGGAAACGACGATGGACCCGGCGGTGCGTCGTTTGCTGCGCGTGCAGATCGAGGATGCGATCGCGGCGGACGGCATCTTCACGACGCTGATGGGCGACGACGTGGAACCGCGTCGTGCGTTTATCGAAAGCAATGCGCTGCGGGCGGGGAATATTGATGTTTGATGGGGGATGGTGCTGCAGGGAAACGGAATTCGTGAGATTGGGGCGCCTTTCGTGAGACTGCGAAAGCGGAAATTGTGAGACTCCCCGGATCCGGACGGGAACCGGGGAATTGAACGGTGGGTCCTGACGATGCGGGCGGGAGAAACCCTGTCCGTATAATCACCGATCATGGAAACGACCATGTTCGGCTCGTTGTGGCCGGACAAACTCTCTAAGGTAACGATCGATATACGGCAGATCCGGCCAGTTGTTGTTAGGGCCATCACGACAAGGGGGATAGCACCGCAATGGCACGATGCACAGCACCAGTTCGAGGGCACCACTCGGCAGCCGCGCAAGCAGCCTGCCCTGCATGTAGTTCCCGCTATGGCGGGTACCGCAGCAGCTATGGTGGCGGGTACGACAGTGGCTACAGGTCGTCCTACTCCTCTGGCGGCGGGAGCAGCTACAGCAGCGGTGGCAGGTCCAGCGGAGGTGGCGGTTCAAGGCCGCGCTGGTCGCGTGCCGGTTCGTCCGTTTCGTACACGCCTGCTCAGGTGGCGTCTCTCACACCGGTTCGCGAGGCTGTTGAAAAAGAAGCGGCGGCGAAGCCGGACCTTCGGGATTGCTTCCTCTGCCACGCTTGGGATGACAGGCAGGGCGCCGCCAAGGAACTGCACGATTTGCTCCAGGCGGCTGGTGTCAAGGTTTGGTTCAGCGAGAAGGACCTTGGCCTTGGCGTGCCGATGATGCGAGCCATCGATAAAGGCTTGGCGGCCTCAAAAATTGGGCTCGTCTTGGTGACCCCTGCATTGTTGGCACGCCTTCCGAAAGAAGGCGTTGCCGATAAAGAGCTTTCGACCCTTCTGCAGGGTAATCGTCTCGTGCCCATCGTGCACGGCACTACGTATACTGCGCTCCGCGATGTCAGCCCCATGCTTGCTTCGCGAAGCGGACTTGACACGTCGGAAGACACGATGGCGGTGGTCGCAACCAAAATTGCCGAGCTGGTTGCCATCTGGAGCTGACAATTGGGGCCTTTCTTCGGCTGCTTACCTGGCAATGTTCACGTATGGGCCGAGAGCGTCAACGCTCGGCTCACAGCTTCATGAACGAGTACCGATTCTTTATGTTGGCATGAAAATACTTGCCCTTAGAATCTGCGTTCATAATGCCCTCGTACTCGCCAAGTGGAACGCCTGAGTACGAATAGACTGATCCACCATGGAACTCGATCTCCAAAATCTGACTGTCAACATCGTAGCCAATCGAAGAAATGTTGCTTGAGCTAACTGGTGTACGTTCCATGGTGTACCCGCCTTCCTGGTTGAAACACTATGTTTTCGAATTTGCCTTAGCCACGGCGTCATCCGCATTGGGATCTTGCTTACGCCAAGCCTCAACCAAAGGCTTGTAGTTTTCATTCGGCGCTGGCTCGGTCCAGCCGCCGCTTCTCACACGCTTCCCGTTTACGTCTTTTGGCACGACTACTACAGGATCTTCACTGTCCGGTCGATGGCCCTCTGAAGGACGGTCGATAATGGCTCGGATAGGCATATTGACTGCTTCGCCAACTATCAGGGCTTCTCCCGTGCGGAGGACAGGAAGCATTGAAAACAGCCCCTTAAGGTTGTCCGATGCACATGAAGTAACCTGCGCACGATCAGAATCATTCGTGAGGCGAAGTGCAATGACAGTACCGCATTGCGACAGAATCGTCGAGTCCACTTCCGATGGGCGCTGACTTACCAGCATCAAACCAACGCCGTATTTCCGTCCCTCCTTCGCTATACGCCGGGCGGCAGTGGCCGCGCGACTCTTCGATTGTGCGCTGAGATAGACGTGCGCTTCTTCCAAAACGACGAGTAAAGGTCTGCCGCGGCCACCTTCCTGCTTCAAGCGCCCCCAGAATATGGCGTCGTAGAGGATTCGTAGAATGGCTCCGACCATGTCGTCGACAATGGCCGTCGGAATGCCCGATAGATCGAAAACGGAAATGGGAGCATCAGCTCCGATCCAAGACGAAAGCAGCGTGTCGAGATCAGCCTGGGTCACCCCATCTTTAGACGCGGCCCACTCCCCCGGATTGAAAAGAAACTGCATGCGAGGATCACGAAGTTTGCCTTCCAACAGGTCAAGATGCGCCCTTGGTAAATCGCTGTAGAGTCCTTTGTAGACTTTGTTGGCACCAGCCTCCGTGGTTACTGGCTGAAATCGAGGGCGAACAAGACTGTCGGCATCACCAACGGCTTTCTGCGGGGGAGCACCATCTTCAATATAAGAGCGAGTAGCTTCTGTTTGATTTTGGTTGCTGCTAACCGTGTGAGTTGCGCAATGTAATGAATAGAGGTCATGCCAAAGCTGATACACGGAGAACGGCAATGGAGTGTCGACTGTCACAACAAGATCTGACAAGCCGTGCGGAGCACCGCCGGGCTTCGATGCCCTCTTCGCAGATAAAAGCCGATCCTGAAGCAGAGTCAGCGGCGTTCCAGATACCGGTCCCATTGCAATGGAAATGAATTCCTCTGCCGTCAAAGCCCAGAACGGAACGTGCAATTCCCGCTCTCCCGCTTGGGCATTTGCTCCCACGCGAAATACTCTAGCTTGATTGCCAAACGCTTTCGCATACTCACCATGCAAGTCGAACAGGACGACTCGCGTGGCCTTAAATTGCGTGGGCTCAGAAACAGCACCAAGAAGTTTGGCGACTGCGTTTGATTTTCCCGATCCCGTGCTGCCGACGACGGCCGAATGGCGACTTACAAGACGATTCAGATCTACATAGGCGCGAATAGATTCGGCGCTGGCGACACGCCCAACTGCAACGTAGCCATCGTCGTCACCCGGCGCGTAGACCGTCTTCAAGTCGGACTCTGTGACTACGTGTACGGAATCTCCAATCGATGGGTACTGCGCGATACCTCGCTCGAATTTTGTGCCGCGCCGTCCTTGCCCGACCAGTTCAACTCGCAACCACCGATTGCCAAATTGCGGCGCGAGTTCCGGGGGCCCTGGTGCGGCACCTGCTCCAACCTGCGATATCACTCCGTATAGATCAACGTATCCAGACGGAATCCGCACAAAGCCCCCGACTTGTCCCACGCGGTACGCTTCTCCGTTGACGAAAAGAAGGCCGCCCGGCGTACTGTCCGATAGCTTCACGCTGACGCTCGACCCGTTCACGTCCTCGACCGTACCAAGGCGAGACGGATCTGGATTAGGCGACTGGCTGTGTGTCATGACGATCTCCACCGCAAAGTTGTTCAAGGAAGAGACCGAAGTAGTGGAAATCTCCAAGACGACTGCGCGGGGACAGCATCTTTGAATCTCCTTCGCCCAATGCCTCTTCCAGTAGCCAGGGCGTATGTTCATTACCCCCAGTTGTCCCGGGTCGATAACCCCCGACACGCGTTCCAACTACAGCCCCATCCCAAGCGAGAACCGTCAGATTGCTCTGTTTCTCCGCGTACTCAACAACCCTCGGATGCTTGTCCAGTCCTGAATACATCAGTGCAAAGCATTGAGCATTGCGGTTACCTCGAAGCCCGTCGAGCAAAACTTCGTTCAGGTGGTCATCCAGGAAGGAATAGCCGCACACCACGAGCCTTGGTGCATCTTTCCCGTGGAAGAACGCCCGGAGTCGATCCAACATGGCGAGGTATGGCATCCGCCGGCTCTGATCATATTTGAGATGCGAAGGAAAGATCATCACTTTGCCGGCTGCCGCCTCGCGGGTAACGCGGACAACTCTGGTGACCTTGTTTCCGTTCACTATTTCTTCATTTTTTTCCCAATTGATCGAACCGTGAAGCTTCCATAGTCGCGTCCACCGCGCCGGTATCGTGTCATGTTCAATCGACGCCAGATCAAACCACGGCTCACGCGATCCTACGAAGCCGTCAAAATGCGGGAGCGAATGCTGCTCGAGAGCCTGTTCAAAGAGCAAATCATAGTTGGGCGTGAAAATCTCTGCGGGAGAATCCCTGTGAATGCCGCCAATCCACGACGCAAAACGATCGTATGCATTACGGTACCCCGGGAGCGATTTCTGCACTTCAACCAATATGAGGGCACACACTTTGTCGTCGAGTTCGCCCAAATCCTTCTTGCTCATCCCTAGAATTTCGGCACTGCCTCGACGATTGGCAAGTGTACGAAGCTCCGTCAGCACATCCTCGACGGTCGGATCTTGATCGTCCGCCGGCTTACATTCAGCGCAGAGCGCATCCCAATCGGCCTTGAACTTCGAGGTAGCGCCAGGCGCAGTGTCGACTGCATGGAGCCCATCCGCAACCCGCTTCGTTAGCTCGGCAACAGCAGGGATGAGAACGACACTTTTGCTACCCGCTGCGTCGTATACGCCAAGAGGGCACCCCGCACCTAAAAAGCAGCCGATGCGCTGTTTGTCGTCTTGAAGTACTTGCCGTAGGTTTCTCGCCTGTTGGCTGGCATCATGAATCGCAGGCAACAGAGGCGCTGCAGCAGGGGTAGCCGCCGCGGCTACCCCTGCGGTTGAATCTATACTTGCTTTGCTGGGCGTCACGGCGACTCGTCTCCTTGATTGTCCGCATCTGGTCGATTGCTCAATCTATTCGGTTTTGAGGGATTTTCATCCTTGAGTTCTGCAAACTTAGCTGCCATCGTTGGGTTACCCCGGGTCAGCCGCTTGATCGTCACGTCCTGTGCCTTGTCGTTCGCAAGACGAAGATTCCGATCGGTGCCGAGTAGAGCCTCCTTCGTCTTCTGCAGATGGTCGATTGATTTGTCGATCTCATCGATTGCTGTTTGGAATCGCCTGGAAGCAAGTTCGTAGTTTTTCCCAAATGCGGCCTTGAACGCCTCGAGTTCGGTTTCGAAGTTCGTGATGTCGATATTCTGCGCCTTGACGAGCGCCAGTTCCGACTTGTACTTGAGCGAGTTCATCGCCGCGTTTCGCAACAGTGTGATGATGGGGATGAAAAACTGCGGCCGGACTACATACATCTTCGGGTAGCGGTGGAACACGTCGACGATCCCAGTGTTGTACAGCTCACTGTCTGGTTCGAGCAGGGAGACCAGCACGGCGTACTCACAGCCTTTTTCGGTGCGATCTTTGTCCAGCTCTTTCAGGAAGTCTTCGTTCCTGTTCTTCGTCGCTGTGCGATCGCTCTCGTTCTTCATCTCGAACATGATCGAGACAATCTCCGTTCCGGCCTCGTCCGAATCACGAAAAATGTAATCGCCTTTGCTGCCCATACGCGCGTCGTTGTCTTTCTCGAAATAAGCACGCGGAAACGCTGTCGCCCGAATACGGTTGAACTCGGTCTCGCAGTGCTGTTCGAGCGTTTCGCCCACCATCTTTGTCGACAAGCGGGCTTTCATGTCGCGCAGGCGTTCGATCGCATCGTCGCGATCCTTGATCTGCGTCTCGTACTTGTCTTTCAGCGATTGCTCCGCGAGCTGCTTTTCAAGCGCAGCTCGCGCGAGGCCGCTTTTAAGGTCGTCGCGCTCCTTTTCGACGACGCTTAGGGCCTCAGTGATCGCGAGTTTCTTCGCAACTTCGACGGCGTCGAGCTTGGCCTTTAGATTTTGGATCTCCGCATCTTTCGTCGACGCAGTCCTCTGAAGTTCGCTCACGAGCCTCGCCTCGGCTAACTCGGACGTGGCAAGTTTGTCACGCTTGGCTTGCTCGAGCTCGTTCACGAGCGCGTCACGCTCTTTTTCTACGGCGCTTAAGGCTTCGGTAACGGCAAGCTTCCTTGCAACTTCTCCGGCATCGAGCTTGGCTTTCAATTCCTGGATCTCGGAGTCCTTGACTACGGCGACTTTCTGTAACTCGCTGGCGACCTTGGTCGTGGCAAGCTCAATGGCATTCCGCTTATCTTGCTCAGCCAACTCGAGTCGCTCGTGCAATTGTTGTTCGAACTCGGTATCGCGAACCTGCTTCAGGATGTCCGCGTACCCAGCCTCGTCGATCTTGAATGCTTTCCCGCAGTGTGGGCAGATAATTTCGTGCATGCCTACGTTCCTCTCGCTTTCCTCAGAATCTGCTTGTGTATCTCAGGCGCGGCCCTTTCGCGGCAAGCATCGCCACCTGGCGTCCGACCGGTCGGACCCAATATAAACCAGACCGTCGGGGCGGCAAACTAAATGCCTTATCTTGGCCCGCACAGGGACGTATGCGGTGCGTACACGTTAAAACAAATTAGGCCAACGTCCGACTGCCGCCGACTTCCAACGTCGGAAGTGACTTTCGAGCCTAAAAGTGAAATAAAGAAATTACTCTTTAAAATCAATTGGTTAAATGTTGACTCGATTCTGACTTTGATCTATGTTTGGCAAATCGTACGTCCATCCGCTGTCATTTCGCCATGTCAACGCCGATCGGAATTTACCTTCGAACCCTTCGACTGCAAGCTGGTTTGCGGCAGCAGGAGCTTGCTGACCGGCTTGGATATGACGCGTCACATGTTTCGAGCGTGGAGGTGGGGCGGAAAAACCCGTCTCAGGAGTTTCTGGAGCGTTTTGCTGCATCGCTTCAGCTTGCGGAGGATCAGAAAGCGGACTTGGAAAGGGAACTGTTGGATTCGCCGACGAGCATCCAGTTGATACCGGATTTGCCCACCGACGAGTACCGCATGTATGCAGAACTTGCCAGGAAGCTCGGGCGGCTGTCGCCCGGCCAAATCGCGACGATACGCAGGATTGCTGGGCTAGACGAGGAGATCAGGTCGCGCCCGACCTATCAGCCCTCCCGCATCAGACGTAGAACAAAAGAGGAGGCGCCAATGTAAAAACGGGACAAACCTCGCGGCCTGCCCCGTTGCGAGCCAGCGAACGACGCTAACTCGGTTGGCGCCTTTAGTATCGTTCGCCCCTCCGCGACAGTCAAGCCGCTTTTTCGCCGAAACATGGGAAGCGCGCGAGCTGCAAATGTCCGCGCAGGGACACTACTACGCCCGAATTTTGGCATTCCTCATGTGGACGTCGTAGAAGTGCGTCCCGGCGGATGCACTCGTCCTTCCCATGTCTCGCCACCCACAAGTCCGCTCGTCTTACGAGACGCGCGTGGCTTCTGTCGCAGGTGCAAACATGGACATCGAACCTCGCCTACGCGATACCAGCAGCAAAGCACGTACATCGGCCGCATCACGTCGTATCCCAGCGCGAAACCCTGTCACTCCATCCGGCCGTGGATTCCGGGCCAAATTCTTCTCAGCAAAGAACAATCGGCTTATCCGATGTGAAAGCCTTCTTGAATTCGACTGCCTTCATCTGTTTGAATTTGCTCGAGGCGTGGAGGGATTTGTCGAACAGCCGAAGACCATCCGATATCGACTAGGCAGCCAGTCACGAACGTACACGCCAGACTTCGCTGTCGATTGGACTGATGGCCGACGTTGGTTTATAGAAGTGAAGCCGGCTGAAGTACTCGCGGAGCCTCGCAACCAGGAAAAATTCGACCGGCTTTCGGATGTGTTTCAGAGCCACGGGGATAAATTCGTAGTTCTTACAGATCTCCAAATTCAAAGGCCAGTGAGGATAAAGCAAGTCAAGCGCTTACTCCAAGTTCGTTACGCGAAATGGCTGGATGGAACGGCCGATGCCGCCACTCCACTGCGCTTAGCGAATCGAACCATCGCTGAAGCATTGCGCGCTGGATCGTCCGGACGAGCGATCTTACATCGGCTTGCGTCGCGCGAGCTTGTGTGCTGCTTGGACGAAGAGATCATAGGTACGACGCTCTTGCTTCCCTTCGAGGAGAGTCACGATGCCGCGCTATTCGCTTAAGGTCGGAGAATTTTTCTCGCTGGAGCAGAAAACCTACCTGATCGAACATGTTATCGGAGAAGTTGTTCACGTCGTAACGGCAAATGATGGCAGCAAGTCGACCTACCTGGCTGACCTCCTGCTATTGCACTTTGCGGAAGGAAGGCTGAAGTTTCTAACCCGTGAGGAACTCGAATGCGGCGCGGCCGACTCGGCAACCAGACCAACAGTCGAGCGAAGCCTCTCAAATTTTCCATCAAGGGTCCAGCAACAGGCGCTCAGAAAGTGGAAATATCTGAACGCAATTTGCCCAGACGGTCGGCTGGGCTTCGCACGTCAGGAGCTTGCCGAAATGCTCCGTCGAGCTTGGACCGCACTCGGTCCGAACGACGGCGGCACATGCCCCCCATCTGTGCAAAGCTTCTACAGATGGAGAGCCAGGTGGGTATGGTCGAACTTCGATGTTCGAGCACTCATCGACAAGTGGGAATTACGTGGCCGCCGGCCGGAGGCCTTGCCCGACAAACTGTCTGAGCTAATCGATCAGGGTATCGAAAAGGTCTACCTCACCCCCCAGCGCGAGTCACTTCGTGAAACACTCGACTGGATCCAGTTGCAGATCGAACAGGAAAACAGGCGCCGAGCGCCAGTAGATGCTCTGCCACCTGTTAGCCGGCGAATGTTGAACCGAGCCCTTTCTCGCATCGACCGATACGCCGTCCTCAAAGCCCGTTATGGCGAGCGGTATGCACGAGAGGCAACGCGTATCTACGGGAAAGGTCCAGCGTGCACTCACCCTCTTGAGCGGGTAGAAGTCGACCATACGCCTCTCGATGTTCTGGTGGTTGACTCAGCGACGGGGCTGTTGCTGGGTCGTCCGTGGATCACGGTAATGATCGACTGTTATTCGAGGATGATCGTAGGCGTACATATCTCGTTCCGACATCCGAGCGTTCGCTCAGTACTTCGTTGCCTCAAGCACGCGATCTTGCCGAAATCGTATATGAAAGAGCGATTCCCAAAGGTCAGCGGGGAATGGAGCGCGTACGGTCTCATCCATGAACTTGTGTGCGACAACGGTCTTGAGTTCCATGCGCGAGATCTGGAGGCGGCGTGTGCAGAGCTTGGGACGCACGTTATTTACTGTCCCACTCGCTCGCCTCAGATGAAGGGCCGCATAGAACGCTTCCTGAAAACACTCAACTACGGGTTCGTCCATTTACAGCCTGGAACGACGTTCGCGAAATACGACAAGCGACACGCATATGATTCCGACTCAACGGCTGCTCTAACCTTGGAAGCTCTGCAAGAGTTTATTCATCGTTGGATTGTTGATGTCTATTCAATGACGTTCCATCGCAGCATCCAATGTACACCAAAGCAAAGGTGGGACGAGGGAGTGCAGATTTTCCCGCCCCGCCTCCCCCCTTCAGCAGATATCGTCAATGTGTACCTCGGGAATTGTCACAAGCGACGGCTTACCAAAAATGGAATTGAGGTTCACTCTCTCCAGTACACATCGCCGGCACTTCAAGATCTCCGCCGTCGGTGCGGCGACATAGAAGTTTCCATTCGAACGGACCCAGACAACCTAGGCTCCATCTTTATCTTGGACGAAGAGGCCCAGCGATACATAGAAGCAAAATCCACCTGGGCGAAGTACGCTGAGGGCCTAAGTGCCGAGCAGCACCGCTGGATATTGTCGAAGGCGCGCGGGGATTACGAGACGTTGCCAGTACGATTTGGGTTGATCGCGGCGAAGGATGCGTTGCGCGTCGACATGGCGCAAATCGTGGAGGCCGGGCGCTCAAGAAAACCAAAGCAAGCAAAAGCTCCCAAGGCCGACCGCGAGCTTATGGTCCAGCGTGAGGAAACAAGGCAGATACAGCTTCCTCTTGAGCCTGAATCAGACGAATCGACTCACGAGGAACGACCGCCTGAGGAAGTAAATGGAGATGGTGAGGTCCCGCTCTTTCCGGTCCGACGCGGGCCGGCACCGGCGCAAGTCCCGGAAATTGCCACTCACCCGATTCAATCCCCCGACCGACCAACAGTCACATCCTCACAGGAGAGCGCCCGATGAGCGAGCCCATGCATGTTGATGTGGACGACTGGCATCAGCCACTATCGCTTGTGCAGTCACCGAATACCGGTCTGGCTGATGGCACCCCGGAGCTTGTAGCTGGCGTTCGAAATACGCTTATCGAACACCCGGCGTTCGCGTCTGGAATCACAGCGATCCAACGATGTCATCGCATGGGGCGATTTGGCCTTGAGGAACCTGGGTGTCTTCTCATTACGGGTGTTGCAGGAAGTGGAAAATCAACGCTTCGGAAGGAATACGCAAGGCATTATCCGCGCCGGGAGGCCGACGAAGGGACGGAAATCCCAGTCCTGCACCTCGAGTTACCGGCGCAGCCCACGATTAAGAACGTCGCCGAACGTATTCTTCTAGAACTGGGAGATCCTCTATTCACGCGTGGGTCTGCCGAAGCGATGACATCGCGTATCGTGACATTGTTCAGGAACTGCCGTGTCGAGCTGGTGATGCTCGACGAGTTCCAGCATTTCATTGACAACTCTAGCGAAAAAATTGAAGCGCGAGTTGCCGACTGGCTCAAGCACCTCGTGAATATCACGAAAGTCCCATTCGTGCTCATGGGCTTGCGTCGTTGCCACCGCATTCTGCAAAGCAACGAGCAGCTGCGTCGCCGATTTTCACGGCAGATCGAGCTTAAGCCTTTCGGGAATTCGGACAAGAGATCGAGACGCATTTTCGACGGGCTGATGCGCTCAATCTGGACGAACCTACCCGTTTCACCGGCGCCGGAGCTGGTGGGCGATGGCGACCATCTCGACAGGATCCATTTTGCAACGTATGGCCTGATGGGATACATCATGACGCTTGTGAGCACTTCAGTCGAAATCGTGCTGAATGAGAAGCGTCCCTGTATCGATCAGGATGTGCTCTCGCGAGCCTTCGTTGAGTCCATCTGGCCGGACGCGTGTGGACATCTCAATCCGTTTCATCCTCGCTTCGTATGCAGGCCGTTGACCAACGACAAGGAGCCGTTCTGTGGCTACGCGTGCTGAACTCCACGGTCGGTACTTTGTCTTCCGTCCTCGCCCGGCCCATGATGAGCATGTGTTGAGCTATCTACTCCGACTTGGAGAGATGAACGGCTATACGGGGCGAGATACGCTTGGGCGGTTTACCAGATCCATTACACGGCATCTTCAGAAAAAAGGCCAGATAGAGGTCATCGCACAACTCGCTGGCCTCGGCGAACACGATCTGCTTGAGCTTCTCCACCGGCATCGGCGTATCCCCAATGTTCACGCACGTCTCAGTGGCTTCGTAATAAACAGCTTCTTTCGCGAGCCGTACACAGCGTATTGCCCTGCATGTATTCGCGAGCGAGGAATTTTCAGGGCAATCTGGAATTTCCGCGCCGTTGCGATTTGCGAGTTGCATGGACAGTGGCTTCTCGAAAGCTGCCCTCGATGTACCGCGTTAGTAGGATGGGATCGACCTGCTTCCATATCATGCGCGTGCGGATTCAACCTTGGTCTAGCGGAAACGACATCGGCGCCGGTCGAGGCGGCGCTCATCAACCAACTACTCACGTCCGCTGTTCTTGGCGTTGGCGAATCGGATCTTCTTGCAGAGCAACACTTTTGTGCCCATGCCCGACGAATGAGTGGCCTGGACTGGCTAGCCGTCGCCAACTTTCTGGCCACGTTTGTCGGGCGATCCCCTCGGTTCCATCCGATAGGTAGAGCTGGCCTCGACGCCGAAAAGCGTGCGACGCTCCTCGCTGCGAAGTGGTTCGCCGAGTGGCCGGCGAACGCGATGCAGGGGTTGAACGGGATTGCTCAGCGATCAACAGATGGGTGGAAACCGCCACTTATCTCGATACAACAATTTAACGCGCGAGCGCCGGCCTGTTACACGAGGTACCGTCACGGCGCGTTGGCCCTTCCGGATTTTATGACCGTATTGATTCGGAGTTATTCTGAGCTTCTCACTGTACATCGAGACGGGCTCGGACTCGCCGTCAATCCGGACAGGTTATCACCAGGTGCGGATGGAGGACTCGGCGTATATTTACCGCGTGCGGCCGCCGGTAATGTGTCAGGTAGCGCCAGCGATCTGGAATTCCTTCCGCTATCTCGCCTCGTCGAGGGAATTCGTGGATCGAATATCGCCCTTTACTCCAAACACGAGGTGGAGCGGCTCATCGGCGCGACAAGCCGGCAGCTTGCTGCACTGGTTCGCGATGGGCTCCTGCGTAGTGATCGTCACAAGCAGCGCAATCGTTGTAAGCAGCTCATGCTGTCGACAGAGGTGGACCGATTTCGACAGTGGCTAACAGACATGAGCTCAGTAGGAGAGATTCGGGCTGATATGGTGCCGCTCAGCCGACTGTCGGCGAGCGGGCGTGCAATGCTCCTACGCGTGCTCAGGGCTGCGATGGCAGGACATGTGTCTCTATTCCGCGAGAGGCAGGACCACGTGAGTCTAGACACGTGCTTTATAAAAATGACGTCTGTTGTCGCACTCACGAGGTGGCAACGTGGCTAGACTCCTCGTTCGCCCGCTTCCGATACGAGACGAAAGCACCGCTGGCTATCTGCTTCGCGTTTCCGAGGCCAACGGATTCACATCTTTACTTGATCTTGATCTTCTGGCCTCCTGTGACAGCGGGGGTGACGCTTTCTCGAGGGTCGGCACTATGCTTCCCGGCGTCTCATTGCATCAGCTCCGAGGGCATGTCACTCGCTTTCGTAACCTCAAGATCGCTGATCCGGGGGGCATTGACATGAAATACTGGAACGGTCGGAGACCCCGTTTCTGTCCAGCATGCCTGGCGGAGACACCGTATTGGCGCTCAGCATGGGACCTTACGCTGATGGTGGCGTGCCCGATTCATCGTGCTCGCCTGCACGACTCCTGTCCCGGTTGCCACAGACCACTATCATGGAAGCGTGGTCATATTTCGCGATGCGATTGCGGCCAGCTGTTGAAGGATACACATCTCGAAAACGCCACCGAAACGGCCGTGGCTGTCAGTGCCTACCTGACCGCGGCGATGACAGGGAAGCCAGTTGTCGACCGGGTTCCTCAGCAAACTCACATTCAGTGTCTTTCACTCACCGACCTACTTGCTGTCTGCATCCAGCTCGGTGGATATGCATCAGACCATGGGGCGAAACCGACCAAGATTGCGCATCTGGACGACGTGTCCGTGGCAACTGTCGTGGTAAACGGTGCAGGGCAAGCATTGATCGACTGGCCTAATGGATACCGCGAATTACTCCGCAACGTAGGTCGACATGGGCGAGATGAAGATTCATCGGGATCATCGGGGCGCCTGACAGCGCGGTTTGGCTACTTTTATACTGCCTTGTATCGGCGCTTCGGTGCCAGGCAGTTTGACTTCCTCCGAGAAGAGTTTGAGGCGTACGTTCGAAGCGAATGGGTTGGTCAACTAGCGGAACGGAACCGCCGCCTGTCAAAGGCGACCCGATGTCAGCATGCATGGATTCCCATCACTGGGGCGGCGAAGCTACTCGGGATCAAACGGACTAGCGTTTCAGCTTTGATCGAAGTTGGCGCACTGAAAGGGCAAACGCACAAGAGTCCCTCTGGTCGGACTTCAGGTACGGTAAGTAGGAGGAGCGTGGACGAATTCCAGATGGAGAAAGCGAAGTGGTGGACGCTGACGGAGGTACGAGAGACGTTGAAGATCTCACGGAAGCGCGCTCATGCCTTACTGCGCTCAGGTGACCTGCGACCTGTCCGCGGGCCGTCTGTGGACGGTTCGCCAGTATGGAGATTTTCGGCGCAAGAGGTAACGGCGTTGATGCGGGGATTGTTCAACGCGACGTCGGTCGGTGCACACCGTTCACCATAAGGCGGGAGACAACGTGAAAGAATTGGAAGACGACACCCCTGACACCTTGCACCAGTGCGATTCACTGCGGCCGGTCGATTCGCTTTGCGAAGCCGACGTTCGAAACGGATTCTTCTCTCGGAGGAATGCTGACACGGGTGAGATCCGGCCGGTGACCGCTTCCGACCACATCTCAGATGTAGCGTTGTTTACCCTCTCCGTAGATGTCCCGAAGTCGATCCGAATTCACTTCGAGACAGCGAAGAATCTCTACGCCTACGCGTGGTTCGTCTATCGCTTCTATCCGGTAGCGGAGCAGCAAGCGCTGACGTCGCTCGAGTTCGCGCTCCGCGAGAGGCTAGCCGCAGAGGTCTCGCAATCGTTGTCGGCGAAGGCCAAACCGCCAAGCGGTCTTAGCGCCTGGCTGAAGGAAGCGCTGAAGCGAGGGGTGATCGCAAACGACAGATTTTCATGGCGCAACGAGCGAGCAATGCAGCGTGCCCGGCAGCGAGCTGAATTTCAACAAATCGAGGCGATGCAGTGTCTAGGGCTGACGACGGCCAGAATCGACTACTCGAATGTAAAGCTATTGCCTGAGGATTTTGACGAAGATTGGATCGGCACATTCATCGACACCCTGCCTGCGCTTCGAAACACTTACGCCCACGGCTCGGATCTCCTTCATAACACGGTATTGCACACATTCGAGATCGTCAGTGAACTGATCAACCAGCTATTCGGTCCAGCGCGGTGGCGGGACTAACGACTCCTGCGCTTGATTGCCAGAACGCCGGAATACATCTTGTTGCCCTGCACGAGCGATTCGGTGCAACGCAGTTCGATTCGGGGGTTCCAACGAGCAGCTTGGACGAGTGGGCGAACCGAGTCGGCAGGGTCGAGGGCAGAGGCGGCTACGACACAAAAGTGAACCAGCGCTGCTATCGGAATGAACCTGCGCCTATGGCCAGCTCCTAAGATGTGGTGTTCTGCACATCGAGGACGATCACAATTTCGTCAGGAACGAACGGCTCATCGCTGAGTGGATCGCGACCTTCATACCTGGCGTCCGCCATCGACATGGCGGGTACGCGTCGGACCGGCTCCGGATGGACTGACGACAGATCGCAAAATCCGCCATAGAAATGCGGTAAAACAACACGCCCATCTGCGGGCAGTCGGCCGAGAATCTTGATCAGTTCGGACACGTTCATCGATTCTCCTTGATGTGTTACAGCGATGCAGAGTGACTCGGGATCTGGGAAGGCACGCTGGCTTATGATGCATTTTATGCCCGGCTGCCCCGTGAAAACTGGGCCGCGGCGAAGATCGGGGAACCATCCGTAATGTATAGGTTATTCGCGCCAAAGCGTGGCAACCATTTGATGAACCGTCGATGCAGCCGAACTTGCCCCGCTTTTTCTTGCGTAAGAGGTGTGCCGAGACCTACAATACGTCACTCCGCTGATTGACGAACAAAGGGGTGTCTATGTCTGCGCCAAGTACTTTTGGACAGCAGATCTCGCAAAAGCGAAAAGAGCTGGAGATGAGCCAGAAGGAACTCGCGTCCAGGGTCAAGCGAGAAGATGGCGAGTCTATATCTCCTCAATATCTGAACGATATCGAGCACGACCGACGGAGCCCGTCGTCGGACCTGATAGTCCGACAATTCGCCACGGTTCTCGCTCTGAATCTCGACTATCTTTTTTACCTTGCCGGGAAGTTTCCGACTGACGTAACCGATAGAAACTTGCCTCCGGAAAAAGTCCAGCAGGCTCTCGTTGCCTTTCGTCGAGCACTCGACCAGAAGAAATGAAACAGGTGCCAGATCGTACGGGGCGCTTCGCCCGTCGCCCGCACTATGAACCGCACGAACTTGATCGCGAGTGCGAGCAAATCATTTGTGCGTTCCTGAAGGGCAAGTACGGGACGGCCGATTACCCCGTTTCTACCGACGATCTCACAACGCTGATCGAGAGGCATGTGGATGATCTGGACCTTTATGCCGATCTCTCCGAATTCGGGCAAGGTGTCGAGGGCGTAACGATATTCAATCCGGGCGGGAAGCCGTCCGTTCGCATCTCCGAAGTGTTATCTGGGGATTCGCGTCGCGAGAACCGACTCCGTACCACTCTTACTCACGAGTTCGGCCACGTCCACTTCCACTCTTATCTGTGGGATCCCCAGGCGATGACGCTAGATTTTGGGGATGAATCAGCCTCGCAGGTTGCAGACGGCGACAGGATTCAGGTCTGTAAGCGAGAGACGATCGTAAACGCTGCGGCGTCAGATTGGATGGAATGGCAAGCTGGCCACGTCTGTGGTGCGTTGTTGATGCCGGCTACGCACGTCCGGAATTATGTCGGCGCCGAGTTTCCTGATGTCGGACCGTCACCGTGTACTCCCTCATCCACGCTGGGTGCAAAGGCAATCGAGGCGGTATGTGAACGCTACCAGGTGTCGCAGGACGCCGCCCGTGTGCGGCTGTTGCGGCTTGGTTTGCTGGCCGAGCCGGGCCGAACGGCATCACTCTTCTGACAATTCCGCCGGGGCTTGCGCCCCGTCTTTTTCGTGCTAATATACGCACATCCGCGTATCCGCATATCTGCGGTTTGCCGTGAACTGGAGGGTGCCATGTCTGATCAGCAGCGCATTTCGGCAGTCGACCACGAAGCCGAAAACCGGGAGTTAGCCGAAGCTTTGGAAAAGGTCGAAGAAGCCGAGGCGGAGATTGTGAGGGGAGAGGCAGATCTTCGTGAGGCCGTGCGCGAACTCGATGAAATCGAGCAACACAGCGACCATCACAAACCGGTGGATATTCGCGTCAATAACAACCCGGTAACGATGCCGGGTCGCTACGCCACCGGCCTAGAGATTAAGGAGGCCGCTATTCGGGATGGCGTGGACATCAAGATCGACTTTGTTCTTTTCGCTGAGCTTCCGGACGGAAAGGAGAAGGTCGTGAAGGACGATCAGACCGTCGACTTGCATCACGATAAGTGTTTCGAGGCAATCGACAATGACGACCACTCCTGATCTGACGGGACTCAAGCCTGCGGTCGCGCAAGCGATCATCGAGGTTCTTGCGCAATTCGAGCCGAGCGACATCAGGTGCGAACCCGACGGACAAGGTGGCGCGCGTATCACCTTCGGGCCGGTGCAATTGAGCGATACATACGAGCAACGGGAGACGTGGATCGGCGCGCATGTTCCTCCGCTAGTCCCTTACTGTGACGTCTATCCCGTCTTTCTCCGCGGTGATTTACGTCGCAGCGATGGCAAAGCACTGACGACTCCACTGACGCAAAACCACACGTTTATGAGCCAAGCGGCGACGCAGGTGTCGAGGCGCTCCAATCGACGCGACGCTACGCGGGAAACTGTCAGCATGAAGTTCCTCAAGGTTCTTCACTGGGTGAACGGCCAATGATCAACAAATGCTCGCTCATATTGCCTCAACATTTGCAGGAGGCGATTCTTACTCATTTGTTTCCGGGTGACGGGGATGAGCACGCGCTGGTGATCCTTGCCGGTGTCGCAGACTTCGAAGGTCATCGCCGACTGTTAGCTCGCGAAGTGATCGTTGCCCGGGACAATGTCGACAGCGTTCCGGGCCGTTATGGCTACAAGATGATAAAGGCCGAGTTCATACGGCCTTTGATACGACGATGCAGGAAAGAACGGCTCGCCTACATCGCAGTACATAACCACGGAGGAACCGACAGCGTTGCGTTCAGTCGCGATGACCTTGACTCTCATGAGCGAGGATATCCAGCGCTACTTGACCTTACGGAAGGAATGCCGGTTGGAGCAGCCGTATACGCGCGCGATGCGGTCGCTGGGGACATCTGGATGCCGGACGGGAGTCGACTGACCCTTGCCGAAATCCGGATCCTCGGTGCAAACATCGATCGAAAGTACGATTCACCTCGCGAGATTGCCACAGGCGATTCGCCTTTCCACGATCGCCAACTGCTGATGTTTGGATCAACAGGTCAGGCGCGACTGGCGGGTGCAAAGGTAGGGGTAGTCGGTGCCGGGGGCGTCGGATCACTTCTGGTTGAATACCTTGCGCGCCTCGGCGTGGGCCATATTGTGTTGGTCGACGATGACCGGATATCGTTGTCAAACCTTTCGCGGGTCATCGGCGCAACACGCTGGGACGCTCGCTATCCATTTTCTCTTGAATGGATGCCCCAAATCATCCGCCGTACCGCCGAACGATTCTCGGTCAAGAAAATCCGTATCGCTCAACGCGTAGCAAAGCAGGCCAACCCGCACTGCGAAGTGGAGTGTATCGACGGAGATTTCTCAGCTCCTGAATCTGCGCAGCGCTTTTTGGGTTGTGACTTCCTCTTCCTGGCGGCAGACTCGATGCGTGCGCGACTGCTCTTTAACGCCATCGTTCAACAGTACTACATCCCTGGAATTCAGATCGGCACGAAAATCAAACCTCATCCCGAGACAGGTTCTCTGGAAGACGCTTTCAGCGCGGAGCGATGGGTACTTCCATCATGTAATTGTCTCTGGTGCTCCGGGATGATCTCTCCGCATCTGTTGGCGATCGAGATGAAGACGCCAGACGAACGCAAAGCGCAAGACTACGGGACCCACGTGCCGAATCCGAGCGTTATCACGATGAACGCCGTCGGAGCCAGTTTAGCCGTGAACGACTTCATGATGGCGTTCCTTGCGCTCCACGGCCAGGGGACTTCTCCGTGCCCTCGACGAATAAAGCATGTTTCCCGCAGGATCGTTGACGAGACGTAT
Source organism: Paraburkholderia sp. J41 (assembly GCF_905220235.1). Lineage (NCBI taxonomy): Bacteria > Pseudomonadati > Pseudomonadota > Betaproteobacteria > Burkholderiales > Burkholderiaceae > Paraburkholderia > Paraburkholderia sp. J41. The sequence continues at coordinate 190,317 of NZ_CAJMZE010000010.1, forward strand.
CCTCCCGATCCGGAGTGCTCGGAATGCTCGTTGGGCTCAGGGTCAAGATTCGGTATGGGCGATGCCATAAGCCTGCCGACTATTTGAAAAACCTGATGGTATGCAGTCGATAAGGTAGTAGAAGAACGTAGGTACCGGGCCTGAATCTGACGCGCTCTAGTGATAATCGCCATTTGCGGGTTCCAGAGCGATCAAGTAGTTCTCGGGCGACGCCGCCACGTAAAGCAATCAGACAGTACGACGAACATGGTGCGATCGGGATGCAAAACGCTACGACACTTTGATAGGAGCGCATGACAGTGAAATTGGGTGACGAAGAAACAGTACTCGAGGCGACGCAAGGGTTGTCCGAGTCTCAAGCGGCGGAGACGCCAAAAGAACCGGCGTCCAGCAAACCGGAGCTAACAATCGCCCCAGGCGAACTCGCCAGCACGCCTTCAACAGAGCAAAATCTCTCACGGATAAAGGATATCTACAAAGAGATCGTGTCAATGTTGAAGGACACGCTTGATGTCTCATGGAAAATAGCTCCGCTCGCATTTCTGCCAGCAGCGTTGTTCCTGTGGAGCTATCTAAAATCGATCCATTGGACATCCCTCTTTCAATACTCCGCAATGTCGGGTTCCGGTCTGATCTTTCTATTCGCCGCAGCGATGCTATTGGCTGTCGCTGCAGTTTTGCAGTTTGTCTTGCCGTCAATCATGCTAATCGGTACGTTGTCGCACTACCGTCTTGATCGTACGATACCGAAGGCGGTACCTCGGTTGTACCACTGGGCCATGGGTGGATGGCTACTCGGATTCGCGATCATCATCGGATCTGATTCCAGTCAGGCATGGATCATATGCGCTCTAACGTTCGCCTCTGCGTCGATCTTTGCGTTGGCGCGGCGTGACGATCTGAATTTGCGGGCCAAACCCGGCGTATGGCGCCATATGTCGGTCCTGTATTCTCTTTTCTTTGCTGGCGTCACCATGGTAACAATGTGTATGACGTCGGTACCACTGTTACTAGCGCTCCACATCGCTGAGAGATACGTTGATGGCGGGTTTTCGGAAAAGTTGATCGGGTTTGGTGTATGCCTTGCAACTACTATTATTAGCCTGCTGCCAGGCTATATGTACATGAACGCGCGCACGTGGAAGGTCGGTGTCTATCAACCGACGAAGCTAGCATTGCTGGGCGTGTTCTTCCTGTCATACGTTGTTTTGGCGGGAGCCGCGATGTTCTTGCCGGTATCCACCACCGTGCTGCGACTAGCTGGTGTCTACAGCAACGAAATGCAGACCTTTGAGGTTCTTCAGCCAACTTTGGTGGGTGCGGCAAACGCGGCTGGGCTGTCTGTGAATGACGATGGAAAGTTGACGTTGCTTCGCGGATACGTTCGGTATGATTTTGGTGGAACACGTCTGCTTTGCAGCAAACCCTTTGATCCGGCGACGGTAACGATCGACGCGATAAAGTTCGCCCGTAGGCACAAGCTGCCCGACCCGGGAGTCCTTGCCGGCGCCGGTTGCGTGCAAGCCTCGTCGACGGAACTTCGTTCTCTGCACCTGCCAATATGAAGCAGTGGAGCCTTGACGCCGGAACGCGCTCTGCAGCGTTTTGGGCCCGACTTGCCGAGTAGCCGGGATCGGTTCGCAGGCCCTTGTGCTGTCAGGCCCAACGACAAGCATTTTGCTCGCGCTGCATCGTGCGATTGCGTTCACAACAGGTTGGATGCATCTCGCGGTAACGCCACCAGTAGTCAGGGTGCCGGCTGTGCCGTGTGGCCTAAGCCCAGGCCTGATTTGCCCAGTATTCGGCATTGACGCGCATGCGTTCGTGCTGCTACGCCCGTCGCCGCGCGAGCTGCCGGGCCTATGACGAGCAGCAGCGTTGATTCGGAAGGTGTGCGAGCGGGGTGAAATACGCGCCGCAGGCGGCGCAAGTGCGGACCAGCATTATGACGGGGATCAACGCAGGTATCGCGAGAGGGGCGGCCCCCTCAGGCGACAGGGAGCAGCCGAAAGCCAAGGGCCGTGCCGACCTACCCGGAACAATTTTCCGTTGCTTGCAATGCTCGCGCGTTTCATGGCTTCGGATGCCGGAGCGTCGGCGCAGCGCGATAAACCCGGTGTAGTATGCATTAGTGCTCGGCGCCGCCGTAGGCGACGTCGCAGAACTTTGATGCCGACAGTCCGGTTAGTCGAGGCCCATCGGTGCGTCCTATGCCGCGATGACCAAATGGAGATTGCGAGTGGATTCCCCGAAGCGTTGGACCTGTAAGATCCACGACGCCCATGATGGGAGCGGCGACGGCGTTGTGCAGATTCCTGACGAGCTTTGGGACGAACTGGCGGCCCAAGGATGGCAACCCGGGGACGTACTCGAAATTGATTCGGCTGCGGAGTCCGGCTCAGTGGTCATTCGAAATCGCTATGCGGAGTGCCGTCGGTCTTCCGCGCCGCCCAAGTCATAACGGGATACCTGCAAAGTCTACTCATTGGCGCCACACTGTGGCGGTTATTCCCTTCCGACTAGATTGGTCGCGCGAACTCCGTTGCACCCGACGAGTTGCTTGGGGTGTGACTTCTTGTAGGCCCGAACCGCAGTCCAACGAATTCGCGCGACAAATCCGCTCAATCCAACGAATTCAGTTCGGATGGGCTGGCGCTGACTACCGAATTCGTTAGCAAGTTATTGATTTTTCGAGGAGCGCTGTCTAACGAATTCGAGATCCCTGCAGGTGCAGCGCCGCCTGACCCTCGCCGCACGCACGAAAAACCCGCTCGAACGAGCGGGTTTTTTTTCGTCTGCACGCCACGCAGAACCGTCTTTAGCACGGCAGGCGGCGCCAGGGAAATTCCGCCGAAAACCATTAGGTATCCCTACCAATCATGCGTTTTGTATAACGAGATAAACAAAATCGAGATGCATGTAACATCCCCGCCCTTTCACGCTGTCCGCCGCACCGGTATGGCAGTGCGCGTCAACATCGGCTTGCAACAGCCTTACCGCAGGACTCACCCATGACCGGCCTTTCGCGCCGAAGCTTCCTCAAAGCCAGCGTTATCGCGGGCGTTTCGGTTTATGTCGCGCCGTTCGGCAGCCGCGCATTCGCCGCACTGTTCGAAGAAAAAATTCTCACGCCCGTCGACTGGGACGCCGCGAGCGGCCATCCGAAGTCGCGCATCGACGGTATCGCCAAAGTCACCGGCGCGAAGGTGTTCGCGCGCGACATGCGCGCCTTCGACATGCCGCATTGGCCGCAGCAGCAATCGCATGCGCTCGTCCTGCGCACGACGCTCGCCGATCGCACTTACGACGGCTTCAGTCTCGACCTGCTCGGCGACGCGCTGCAACCCGATCGCGTGGTGACCGCCGACGATCTCGCGCGCGACAACCTGCGCTTTCCCGCGTTCTACGGCGACGACATGCTGCTGCCGCGCGGCAAGACGCCCGCGTATCTCGGCCACGCCGTCGCGATCCTGATCTATCACGACTTCGCGCGCTTTCGTCTTGCGAAGGACCGGCTGCAATTCCGCGAGGGCGTGATTCGCTACGGCGCGCAAACGGGCGCGCTCGAACGCGATCCGTGGGGCACGTTCCGCTTCGTGCGCGTGGGCGGCGCGACGCCGTTCGACGACGACGTGTTTTCGAGCCTCAAGAACGCGCCCGTGTTTCCGGCCGCGATGCGCAAGCATCAGCCCGTGTGGCCCGACGGCAAGGATCACGGCAAGCTCGACGAACAAGGCATGTTCCACGCGGGCGACATCGCCGACGAACTCGACACGCCGCCCGCCGGCTGGCTCGTGTTCGAGCGCGACTACAGCACGCAATCCGTCGATACGGCGGCGCTCGAGCCCGACAACGCCAACTGCTGGTACGACGCCGCCACGGCTTCGCTGCATTTGATCGTGCCCACGCAAGGTCCGGCCGAAGTGGCGCAGAGTGTCGCGGAAATGACCGCGCGTTGCCGCATGCCGGTGAAGAACGTGTTCCTGCATCCGTGCTACACGGTCGGATACGGCTCGAAGGATCACTACAACGTGCCGTTTTATGGACTTGTCGCGGCACTGTACGGCGACGGCCGCCCGGTGCGTTTCGCCAACGACCGCTACGAGCAGTTCCAGACCTCGCTCAAGCGCCACGCGTTCAACATGAAGTACCGCATCGGCGTGGACCAAAGCACGGGCCTGCTTCAGTCGTTCAAGGGCGATTTCGAAGCGAACGGCGGCGGGCGCATGAACTTTTCGCCTTCGGTGGCGATGGTCGGCGCGACGGCGGCGCAGTCAATCTATTACTTTCCCAAGAGCGACTTCACCGCGGTGGCCATCGCGTCGCGCGCCGTGGACGCGGGTTCCGCGCGCGGCTACGGCACGCTGCAAAGCATGGCCGCGACCGAGATGATGATCGACGAAATCGCCGCTGAACTGAGACTCGACCCGATCGAATTCCGCCTGAAGAACGTGTTGCGCTCGGGCATGAAGAACACGCAGGGCGCGATTCCCGCCGGCGCCGTGCGCGCTGCCGAAGTGCTCGAAAAGGCGCGGCTGCATCCGTTGTGGACGGAGCGCGCGAAGAACAAGGCGTCGTACGAACTCGCGCATCCGGGCAAGCGCTACGGCGTGGGTTTCGCGTGCGTACAGAAGGACTTCGGCACGGGCGCGGAAGCGTCGTTCGCGAAAGTCGAATTGAGCGAGAGCGGCGCGATCGCGCTGTATCACTCGGGAGCCGAAATCGGCACGGGCATGTCGACTTCGCAGGCGATTGCCGTGGCGAAGTGGCTGGGCATGCCGGCGGGCGAAGCCCGCTTCGCGCTCAACGAATGGCCCGACTTGCCCGTGGTGACGAGCGGCGACCCGTATCTGATGTCCCAAGCGGAACAAGACCGGCTCACGCGCAATCCGCGCTGGTCGCCGGCTTTCATGTCGCCCGCGAGCGCGACCAATTCGGCGTTCTACTTCACGCACAGCACGCGCGAGGCGGCGCGCGTGGTCTTCCTGCACGGCCTGTGGCCCGCGGCGATGTCGATCTGGACACAGGGCATCGGCGGCGGCCAGGCGGCGTCGTTCGTCGTGCGCGCGGAAGACGCGCGCTGGGTGAACGGCAAGCTTTCCGCCGACGGCCTGGAGCCGCTGCCGCTCGCGCGGCTCGCGAAGCGCGCGCACGAACTCGGCCTCGTGACGGGCGCGGCCGTACACGTGTTCAACCGCTGGCAATGGGCCGAAGCCGAATTCGCCATCGACGGAAAAATCGAGCGGCTGCCCATCGACGGTCTCTCGCTGCGTTACGGCAAAGGCGCCGGCAAGGATGCAGGCGAAGGCGCGCAAAAAGACGCCGCGAAGCGCGCGAACACGCCCAGCGGCTATCGCGTGCTCGACCGCAAGCAAGTGTTCATTCCGCCTGTGCAGCGCAACAACGCGACCGTCACGTATTACAGCGCGGTCGGCACGCTGGTCGAACTCGCGGTGAGCACGGCGAGCGGCGAAGTCGAACTGCTCGCGCATCACTCGGTCATGGAGTGCGGCAATCAACTCTCGCCGCAGCTCGTTTCGGGGCAGTTGCAGGGCGGCATCGCGATGGGCATCGGCCACGCGCTGCACGAATATCTGCCGCTTTACGAAGACGGTCCCGGCAACGGCACCTGGAACTTCAATCGCTACAAGCTGCCCCGCGCGAGCGACGTTGCCGTGTGGACGCAAACCGGCGACGTGCTGCCGCCGCTTACCGAAACCGATCCGCCGAAAGGCATCGCCGAAGTCGTGATGATTCCGGTCGTCGGGGCGATCGTGAACGGACTCGCGCACGCCATCGGGCATCGTTTCCGTGACCTGCCCGTTACGCCCCAAAAGATTCAGGAGGTGCTCGCATGAACGCGGCTGCATCGAAACCCGCTTTGCCATCCGATTCGAAGTCCGCTTCGAATCCTGCTTTGAATCCCGCTTCGAATCCCGCGTTGAAGTCCGCTTCGAATCCCGCTCCGCAGCCGCTCGTGCGCTACGAAACGAAAGCGGTTTCCATGACCGTGAACGGCCGCGCGGTCGGACCGGTCGAGGTGCCGTCCACGCTCATGCTCGTCGATTTCCTGCACGAGTATCTCGGCCTCACCGGTTCGCGGCTCGGCTGCGGGCAGGGCGTCTGTCACGCATGCGTCGTGATTCTCGACAAGACCGACGGCGCGAGCGAGGAAGTGCGCGCGTGTATCACCGGCGTGCATTTTTTCGACGGCAAGAAGATCCGCACGATCGAAGGCCACGCGAAGCGCGATGAGCACGGCGAGATCGTCGCGCTCTCGGCGGTTCAGCAGAAGTTTCTCGAACACTTCAGCTTCCAGTGCGGCTACTGCACGCCGGGCTTCGTGAATGCGGCCACGGTGCTGATCGAAAGACTGCAACGCGAGCCGGTCGAGCGTGCGGACGTCGAGGCCACGATCACGGCGGCGCTCAACGACCATTTGTGCCGCTGCACCGGCTACGTGCGCTACTACGAGGCGGTGAAGGATCTCGTGCTGGGCACGCCCGGACTCGTAAAGGGCGGCGCATGAAGAATCGCATGATGACGGCATGGGTCGGCAGCGCGTTGCTCGTGCTGGGTGCGCTCGCGCTGAGCGCGTGCAATGACAATCGCGGCAGCCGGGACGACTACGCGGGCGCACGCGCGCACGGCAGCGAAACCGCGCCGCTGCAAAACGGCGACGCCGCGCAGATCGCGCGCGGCCGCTATCTCGCCAAAGCGGCCGATTGCGCGGCCTGCCACACCGCGCCCGACGGCGCGCCGTTCGCGGGCGGCGTGAAAATCGAGTCGCCGTTCGGCAGGTTCTACGGCACGAACATCACGCCGGACCGCGAGCACGGCATCGGCAACTGGAGCGCCGACGACTTCTGGCGCGCGCTGCACGACGGCGTCTCGCCGAACGGCCAGCTTTATCCGGCGATGCCTTACACGTCGTATCGGCAGATCACCCGCGACGACAGCGACGCGCTCTACGCATACTTGATGTCGCTGCCGCCCATACCCGCCAAAGATAAGGAACCCGAACTATCGTTTCCGTTCAACCAGCGCTTCGGCGTGTGGTTCTGGAAACTGCTGTTCCTGAAAGACGCGCGGCCGGACGCTTCCACGGGCAACTCCGCCGTGTGGCAGCGCGGCCGTTATCTCGTCACCGCGCTCGGGCATTGTGCCGAATGCCACACGACGCGCGGCGTGTTCGGCCAGCTCGACGATGCGAAGCCGCTGGGCGGCGGCACGCTCGGCCGCGTCACCGCGCCCGGCATCACGCCCGCGCTGCTCGCGCAACGCGGCTGGACGGCCGCCGACCTGCGCGCGTTCTTCGCAACCGGCGTCGCGCCGCAGGGTTCGGCGTTCGGGGAAATGCATCCCGTCGTGCAATTGAGCACGCAGTATCTTTCCGACGACGATCTCCACGCGATGACGACGTATCTGCTTGGCGATCGCGCGCCAGAGCCGCAGCCGCAGCCTTCGCCGGCGCAATCCGCCGACGCCGCGCAATTCGCGGCGGGGCGCGGCACGTATCTCGCCGTGTGCGCGGGATGTCACGGCGCCGAGGGCGAGGGCAAGCCGCACGTCGCGGTGGCGTTGCGCGGCAATTCGACGGTGCGTCAGCATGATGCGCGCAACCTGATCGTGAGCGTGCTCGATGGCGTCGAGGCGCAGCGCTTTCCGGGCCTGGAGAGCATGCAGGAGATGCCTGGTTTCGCCGCCACGCTGTCCAACGAGGAGATCGCGCAACTCGCGAACATGATGCGCTCGCAATGGGGCAATGCGGCGGGCAATGCGGCGGGCAATGCGGCGGGCAATGAGGGAAATGCAGCGGCCGAGGTGAGCGCCGCGCAAGTCCAGGCGCTGCGCCGCTAGCACGCCAGGCATGGACAGCGTCGATCTCGAAGTGTTGAAAACGGCCGCGCATTGGCTCGATGCGGGTCATCGCGCGCTGCTCGTGACGGTGGTGAAAACGTGGGGCTCGTCGCCGCGGCCCGAGGGCTCGATGCTCGCGTTGCGCGACGATGCGCGCGCGGTCGGCTCGGTGTCGGGCGGCTGTATCGAGGACGATCTGCTCGAGCGCGTGCGTCGCCACGGCATCGCGCTCGCGCGGCCCGAAGCCGTGCAATACGGCGTTTTGGCCGACGAGGCGCATCGCTTCGGCTTGCCTTGCGGGGGCACGATCGAACTCGTGCTCGAACCGCTGAAGGGCGAGCGCGAGGCGCGCGGCCTGCGTGCCCTGCTCGATGCGATCGAAAGCGGTCAACTCGTCGCGCGCACGCTCTCCATGGCCACGGGCGACGCCACGCTCGGCCCCGCCCGCGCCACCGACGGCGTGCGCTTCGACGGCGCGCATCTGCGCACGGTCCACGGCCCGCGTTACCGGCTGCTCGTGATCGGCGCGGGCCAGCTTTCGCGTTATCTCTGCGAGATCGCGGCGGGGCTCGATTACCGCGTGATCGTGTGCGATCCGCGCGAGGAATACGTCGATACGTGGAACGTGCCCGGCACGACGCTCGTGCGCACCATGCCCGACGATACCGTGCTCGACATGAAGCTCGACGCACGCAGCGCCGTGATCGCGCTCACGCACGACCCCAAACTCGACGACCTCGCGTTGATGGAAGCGCTCAAGACGCCCGCGTTCTACGTGGGCGCGCTCGGCTCGCGGCGCAACGACGCGGCGCGTCGCGAGCGGCTGCGCGAATTCGACGTGAGCGACGCCGAAATCGCGCGCCTGCGCGGTCCGGCGGGCGTTTATATCGGCAGCCGCACGCCGCCCGAAATTGCCCTATCCATACTTGCGGAATTGACGGCCGCGAAACACGGCGTGCGCTTGCCCGCGCATTGCGATATTCGCGAAGCAAAGACATGGCGCGGCGGAGAAAGCGCGGGTTGCGCGACGCCGTTCGCCCGCGCGTGAGCTATCCACAGGCACTTGCGGATAACCGGCGGAAAAGCCCTGGAAATCGTTGTGCATGAATCGGGGATAACGTCGGCGGCGCGCAAAACGGCGAAAAGTTACTCAAAGTCCCGGCGCCTTGTCCCCGCGCGACCCAAAACGTTATCAATCCGCCATGCGATTGTTTACTCAATGCTTTTACCGGGTTATCCACAGAAAACCCAGGGGCTTGTTAACTACTACTACGTTTACATATACATCGCTTAAAAAACCTTAAAGACATCGCGCCGGAATGGCGCACGCGTCACAACAACGGAAGATAAAGCTCGGTTTTGAGCGCTTCGGGCGCGACTTCCTCGGGCGTGTTCAGATAAACCTCGAACGACGGCGCGGCGAAATCCGCTTGCTCGCCGGACCCGGCCAGCCAGTCGCCGTAAAACCAGTTCCACGCCTGCATCAGCCCTTCGTACGGGCCGGCATGAAGCAACCGCGCATGCTTGCCGCCGCGCAGTTGCACGCGCTCCACAGGACCGCCCACGGTGACGTCCTGCGGTGGATCGAGATGAATGGCCGCCTTGGCGCGCAGCTTCGCGGGCTCGACCGTCTCGGGATCGTCGTAATAGATGCCGACCAGCCGGCCGCCCGACGTGCGCACCTGGCGCTCGCCGAGCCATTGCGCGAGCGTGTAGAACGCGTCGCCGATCGACATGTACGGTCCCGTGTGGCCGACGGCAAGCAGATCCATCGGTTCGAGGGTCAGGAGTTCCACTTCGCGGGATGACATGACGGCTGCTCCTTTCGCGGATCAGGGCGTTTCACGATAGCACCGCGCGCATTCGGGTGTTCGCTGCGCGCGCGCAAGGCGAGCCGCTTTTCGGAGCATCTTCGAGCCGCTTTTCGGTCCGCTTTTCGGTCCGCTTTTCGATCCGCTTCCCGGGCCGCTTTTCGGAGCGCTTTCCGGTCCGTTTTTCGTTCCGCTTCGGACATGCTTCCAGGACCGCATCGCGCGCCGTCAGGAAGTGACCCGTGCGACGGGATGGGCTTCGAGCCAGGCGTTTTCCTCGTCGTCGTACAGCCGCGAGCGCGTGAGAAAGCGCAGCCCCGTGGGGCGTTCGAGCGAGAACATGCCGCCGTTGCCCGGCACGGCGTCGATGATGAGCTGCGTGTGCTGCCAGTATCGGTATTGCGCTTCGGTCATGTAGAACGGCATGCCGCCGATCTCGCCGAGATGCACGTCCGCGCCGCCGACGATGAATTCGCCCTGCGCGAAGCACATGGGCGCGCTGCCGTCGCAGCATCCGCCCGATTGATGGAACAGGAGCGGGCCGTGTTCGCTCGCGAGACGCTCGATGAGCGTGCGTGCGGCCGGGGTTGCAATCACGCGTTCAACCATGAAGCTTTCCTCCACGACGTGCGGAAACGGAACCGCGAAAGCCGGCGAAAAAAGCGCGCCGCGCCGGGGCACGGCGCGCCTCTCTCGAACCCGGCGCGCGAACGCCGCTCAGAAGAAACCGAGCGGCTTGTCGCTGTAGCTCACGAGCAGGTTCTTCGTCTGCTGATAGTGGTCGAGCATCATCTTGTGGTTCTCGCGCCCGATGCCCGACTGCTTGTAGCCGCCGAACGCCGCGTGCGCCGGATACGCGTGATAGCAGTTGGTCCACACGCGGCCGGCCTGGATCGCGCGGCCGAAGCGATACGCGCGCGTGCCGTCGCGCGTCCACACGCCGGCGCCAAGGCCGTAGAGCGTGTCGTTGGCGATATCCAGCGCTTCCTCTTCGGTCTTGAACGTGGTGACGGACACCACCGGCCCGAAAATCTCTTCCTGGAAGATGCGCATCTTGTTGTGGCCGCGGAACACGGTCGGCTTCACGTAATAGCCGTCGCCGAGTTCGCCCGCCAACGCGTTGCGCTCCCCGCCGATCAGGCATTGCGCGCCTTCCTGCTTGCCGAGATCGATATACGAGAGGATCTTTTCGAGCTGCTCCTGCGAAGCCTGCGCGCCGATCATCGTTTTCGTGTCGAGCGGATGGCCTTGCTGGATTGCCGCCACGCGCTCGACCGCGCGCTCCATGAAGCGGTCGTAGATTTTTTCGTCGATGAGCACGCGCGACGGGCACGTACACACCTCGCCCTGATTGAGCGCGAACATCGCGAAACCTTCGAGCGCCTTGTCGAAGAAACTGTCGTCGTGATCGAGCACGTCGGCGAAGAAGATATTCGGGCTCTTGCCGCCCAGTTCGAGCGTGACCGGAATGATGTTCTGGCTCGCGTATTGCATGATCAGGCGGCCGGTGGTGGTTTCGCCCGTAAACGCGATTTTCGCGATGCGCTTGTTCGAGGCGAGCGGCTTGCCGGCTTCGAGCCCGAACCCGTTGACGACGTTGAGCACGCCCGGCGGCAGCAGATCCTGAATCAGCTCGACGAGCACGAGCAGCGAGGCCGGCGTCTGCTCGGCGGGCTTGAGCACGACGCAGTTGCCGGCCGCGAGCGCGGGCGCGAGTTTCCACGACGCCATGAGGATCGGAAAATTCCACGGAATGATCTGGCCGACCACGCCTAGCGGCTCGTGAAAGTGATACGCCACCGTGTCGTGATCGACTTCCGAAATGCCGCCTTCCTGCGCGCGCACGCAGCTCGCGAAGTAGCGGAAGTGATCGGCGGAAAGGGGAATGTCGGCGGCCAGCGTTTCGCGCAGCGGCTTGCCGTTGTCGATGGTTTCGGCCACGGCGAGCGTATGCAGGTTCTGCTCGATGCGATCGGCGATGCGGTTGAGGATGTTGGCGCGGTCGGCGGGCGAGGTCTTGCCCCACGCGGTTTTGGCCTTGTGCGCGGCGTCGAGCGCCAGTTCGATGTCGGCTTCGCGCGAACGCGGAATCGACGTGAACGGGTGGCCGGTGATGGGCGAGAGGTTGTCGAAATACTCGCCGCCGAGCGGCGCGACCCATTCCCCGCCGATGAAGTTGCCGTACTGCTTTTTATACGGGAATTCCGTGGTCAGGAACTGCATGTCCGCGTGATTCATCTGCGTGCTCCTCGCTGTTCTCGATGTCGATATGAACGGATGCGGCGTAACACCGCCGCCGCGACCGCCATGCGGCAACGCGAGAAGCATGCCAATGCGCCGGCGGCGCTGCTCGCCGGGCCACGCGAGGCCGCGCGAGGCCGCGCGAGGCCGCGCGTGGGGCGGGGCAGGCCGCGCCGCGCGACTGTCTGCGCGCGTCGATCGAACCGGCGCGAGCGATTGTGCCGATGCGGCACAGCGCGCGTTGGCCAGTGCGCAAAGAATGAACACGCCGGACGAAAGGCAGTGCGCGAACGCGACGAAATCGGCGCAAAGCCGATAGCGGAAAGGGAGAATTGCGGCGCTCCGGCCTCACATGCGGTAGGCTTGGCACCCGTAACAGTCAGGAGAGTTCGATGTCGAGCACATTCGTTTGCCGCAACCAGTCGTGCGAAACCCCGTGGGAACAAAGCGAGGTGGAGATCCGGAACGAAGGCCAGGGGCCGTTGTTCCGCTGCCCCGTGTGCGGCGCCCGCAATTATCTCGAGCAGTTCGAAGACGACGAAGGCAACGCCGTCTACGAACAGGTGGACGGCAAGCCGTTTCTTTGATCGAGCGATCGGTTAGAGCAGTTGCGTGACGAGCGTCACGCCGAAGAAGAAGCCGCCGACCACGCCGAGCGCGCGACCGACGAGCAGCAGGTTCAGGTCTTCGTCCAGCAGGGTGGGGTCGCGGCGGTCGCGCCAGATCGTCTTGAGCAGCAGCGGACGAAACAGCAGCACCACGGCGGAAATCACGACAGGCACGGCGAGCCGGATTGCCAGACTGACTTTCTTTTCGGGCGGAATATCCAGCCAGATCAAAACGAGAACGAGCGCTGCCGTGAAAATCGCGCCGACGATCGAACCGGCCACGAGCCGGTCGGTAGGATGGCCATGCATCTTTGATTTACCTCGAAAAACTGTTCGATCGGACTATGATCGGACACGCGTCAGATAATCCCTATCGGAAGAATCTGAAAAGCGCCGACGTTGCAGTCGATTGGGATTTCGATTAAATCGGCCGAATGTCGCGAGCGGCGCATCGGGCGGTTTATGTGGTGTTGCGTCCCCTTTTCTGATGGATATCAGAGTTTCCTTACCTATTCACTCGGGTAGGCTGGCGCACGCCGCCAGGCGTCCTACAGTACTTCATACGAAAAGAAACTAGGGCAGTCCGAACGGGGGAACGCCATGACATTCGTCGAGCAGGAAATCGCGCACATTGCGCGGGTGATGCCGCCGTCGCTTTCGGGAGAGTTCGAAGTGCCGGTGATGGGCGTCGAATACTGGCGCAAGCGCCTTTACGCGCTCCTTCGTCAGAATCATCTGACTCACATGCAGCTTTCGACCGTCGATACGCTGCTGCGCCAGCTCGACGGCTTCGAGTCGCTCGGCCGCTGGATGCCGCGCGCTCGGGTGCGTTCGCGTCGCGCGAGGTAGGCGCGTGCGTGCTGGGGCGGGGATTTATTCGGGCGGGGTTCGGCTAAAAATGCCGCGCGGAAATGCCAAAAAGCCCGATCGCAAGGATCGGGCATTTTGGCTGAATTCACTGGTGGGGCGTGAGTGACTCGAACACTCGACCTACGGATTAAGAGTCCGAGAAACATCGCACTCATCCATGTGGATTGATATCCATGTAGGCACCAAAAATCCTGTATAGATAAGGCTTCTGGCCTTAACCTACGGATTTTCTCGTTGACTCATGTGGACTGATTTCCCTAGTATTTGCCTACATGGTGCCTACATGGGAAATGGATGAGCAAACAGAACTTCACGGCGGCTCGGGTCGATAGCTTCGAATGCGAGCCCGGCAAGCTGCAAACAATCTACTGGGATGCGAAGACGCCTGGTTTCGGATTGCGCGTGACTACGGCCGGCGCGCGGGCCTACATCTTCGAATCTCGACTCTTTGGAAAAACGGTGCGGGTGACGGTTGGGGATGCTCGGGCGTGGGATTTGGGGCGCGCCCGCACTGAGGCCGCGCGGCTCAAGACGCTTATTGATGATGGGAAGGACCCGCGCGAGGTACGGGCGGAGCAGCAGGCCGCGCATGAGGCACGTCGCGTGGAGGCCAAGCGGCAGGACGCGATGTTTGGTGTTGTGTGGGACGAGTATGTCGAGAACCGGAAGGCATTCTGGGGTGAGCGCCATTATCGCGATCACTTGCAGCATGCAGACGAAGGGGGCCAGCCGAAGAAGCGTGGCAAGGGCGTCACGCAGCCTGGTCCGTTGGCCCCACTTCGTTCCCTGAAGCTGTCCGAGTTGAGCAGTGAGCGGATCGCCGAATGGCTCGCGGCCGAATCGAAAGAGCGGCCGACGATGTCGGCGCTATCGTTTCGTCTGCTGCGGGGGTTTGTCCGCTGGGTGGATGACATGCCAGTCTACAAAGGCATCGTTCCGGCTGATGCCTACAAGGCCCGGGATGTCCGTGACGTTGTTCCGCGCGTCAAGGCAAAAGACGGCGATTCATTGCAGCGTGAACAATTGGCCGTGTGGTTTCGCGAGGTTCGCCTGATCGCGAACCCGGTGCATAGCGCCTACCTGCAAGGGTTGCTGCTTACCGGCGCGCGCCGGGAAGAATGGGCGGGGTTGCGCTGGGAAGATGTCGATTTCCGCTGGCGCAGTCTCGTGCTGGACGACAAGGTCGAGGGCACCGGAGGACGAACGATCCCGCTGACGCCGTACCTGGCGATCGTGTTGATGAACCTGAAGCGGCTGAACGAGATACCCCCGGGTCGCAGGGAACTCGCTCGCTTGACGGAGAGGGGGGAGTTGTGGACACCATCGGAGTGGGTTTTTTCCAGCAAGACGTCGGCGGATGGCAAGATTGCCGAGCCGCGTATCGCGCATAACAAGGCGCTGGCAGCAGCTGGTTTGCCTCACGTTACGCTGCATGGCCTTCGGCGTTCGTTCGGTACGCTGTCCGAGTGGGTCGAGGTTCCGGTCGGCGTCGTCGCGCAGATTCAGGGGCACAAGCCGTCCGCCATCGCGGAGAAACACTATCGCCGTCGCCCGCTCGACCTGCTGCGTCTCTGGCATGACCGGATCGAGGCCTGGATGCTGGAACAGGCAGGGATTTCATTTACGTCACCGTCGGCCGCTGCCGGTGCAGAAGGTTCCTGAGTATGGAAACGGATACCGCAAACAAGAAGGTCATCATCATTGCCGGTCCCAACGGAGCCGGCAAGACAACATTCGCACGGTCGTTTCTGCCGGCCGAGGCACAGCTTCCCCGTTTCGTGAACGCAGATCTGATCGCGGCCGGGCTCGCCCCGTTTGCGCCGGAAACCGCGGCGATCAAGGCGGCCCGGCTGATGCTGGAAGAAATAGCGCAGAATGCCCGACTCGGCGAGAGTTTCGCCTTCGAAACCACTCTGTCAGGCTTGGCGTATCTCCGGCACATTCGGCTATGGCGAGCGCAGGGCTACCGTGTTAGCCTGTTTTTCCTATGTCTGCCCGATGCGGAAACCGCTATTGCGCGCGTGGCCGAGCGGGTGCGCCAAGGCGGCCACGATATTCCCGAACTGGTCATCCGCCGGCGGTTTGCCGCCGGCCTGAAGAATTTCGAGCAGCATTACCGTCATGCTGTGGACGACTGGGCACTGTACGATAATTCCGGCAATACACCCATCATGCTAGAGTGGGGAGAGAACTGATGAAGCAGCAGGACCTATCCAAGGCCAAAAACCCGGATTTACGCGCATCGCTTGCCGCCATGCAACGTGCGGCCGAACTCGCGCGCCGTACTGCCGTGCAGACCGATACGGCTATCGTCGTGGTGCAGAACGGGAAGCTGGTGCGTATTTCGGCCGAGCAATTGCGCAATGGGCAATTGACGTAAATTGCATTCTTTTCGTGAGCGGTACTGTTGCCTGCCAGCGGCACCCTCGCTGATTCTTGCCCTTCTCTATCGCGCATAGCCTTGTGCGCGCCGTCCCGGCACACTTCGCACCGTCCTTTCCGATTCAGTCGCTATGTTTCTCGCTTCCTAATGAAGCGTCGCGGTAACGCACGCCATTTTCTGATGACTGACACATCAGGTCACACCATCGGCTGATGGATTGGGCGTCGGCTAGAATGATTGCCGCTTGCCATTCGAACGAAACCCCGGGCTATGACTGAACGCGATTCACCACCAGAACGCATCGCTGCCGCAACGCGGCTTTATTCCGTGTTGAAGGCGTGTCTTGCTCGCGCGACTTGGACGCCCATTGAGGGGGCGCTCGTCATGTCGGGCGTTCTCGCGCTGGAGGGCTGCGAGGAAATGCCGGACGGAGGGGTGGGACTTGATGGCGAGCAGCTGGTTAACGGTGGACATAAGCGCTTTCATTGTGCGCGCCGGATCATGCGCGAATGGCGTGAATGGGCCGACGAGGAAGAAGAAAACGGAAAGGCGACGCCTACAAAGATGACGCCGCACCAGTTCATTGACTGGTTTGAGCGTGAAGAAATCGATACGGACTGGTTGCCACTGTTCATCGATGTCATTGTCGGCAAGCCGGCCTCCGGACAGGTCGACTTCATCCCGTCACAGATTGTCGAATATGCCGCGCAGTCGATCGCGATAGTCGATTCGATGCGGATGGTGTTAGCCGCTGCATCGCCGAACGCATTGCCACCATCCGTACTGGAAGTTCCTGCTAGCCCCCGGAAGTCGGCGGCGCGTGTACCGATGCCGATTCCCGAGAATCGGGATTTCCTCTCGACGGAAGAGTTTGCGGCAGTGATGGCCGTTGATCCCCAATCCATTCGCAAGCGATATTCCAGCGAGGGAAGTTATCACGGAGTGCGGCCAAGCAAGTTGGCGAACCGCCGGGTGCTCTGGCCTGTAGAGGCTGTTCGACGGCTGCGCAATGGCGATCCTATCGATGAGTAGAGGCTTAGCGCGTACTTGCTTACGGCTGCTCCAGCATGCTGCATACCCTGAGTAACGATCGTGATTTTTTCCGGAGAGCGCAATTTCCAGAAGTTGATGTCGAACAACCCAATCATCGGGGCGCTTGAACGCATGGGTTATAAAGGGCGCATGATTGGCCACGGGTTCCGAGCAAGGCTGGCCGCACGAGCATATCTGGCGCTACTGATTCACCAGGTGCGCACCGATGTCAGCGGCGCGTATAACCGTGCGCTTTATCTGAAAGCCGCGTGCCAAGATGATGTAGTGGTGGTCGGACTATCTTGATCGATGCGTCTCCGGTGCGTCGGTAACTCATTTACACAGTGCGTGATTGGCCAATGGGAGGTCGAAATCACGATAATGTTGCTTCGCAAGAAAATTTGTGGTCTCATTCGCGTCGGGCTTGGTTGACGCACCAACCAGCTTTCGCATAACTGGCATCTCTCGCCGGTTGTCCGGGTAGTGTTTTGTACCCCTGACTTGAGCAGCGGAAACTTAATCGTCGCCGACGTGCGGTCGTACTGCGACCCATTACCACATCCTTTAACTTGGATGCTGGGTGGTGGGTGCGCGCGTTTGCTACGACCCATCACGCAGCTACGACCGTCTGCTCAGAGGTTACATGAACACGATCAAGCCGCTCCACCTGCGGGGCGCCGAAGTCGATACCTTGATCGGTATCGGCAAAACGACCCGATTCAGTTGGCAAGACCCCAAATCCCCTTACTACGATCCGACGTGGCCGTTGCCGATTCGGCTTGGCACGCGCAAAACCGTCTATATCGCCGACGACGTTGAGGCATGGCTGAAAGTACGCCCTCGCACTCGTGAGATTCACAACGAGTCCTCGATGGGCGTATACACCGAGCAGCATTTCGAGACCCGCAACCGGATTGCGACGGGGGTGACGAAATGATTGATCTGCCGAAACCCCACTCGGTCGCTCGTTCGATCATGCCGCTGGAATTGTCAATCCAGGACGGAAAAATAGATGAGACGCGCTTTGGCACCTTCGCGGTGAACACCTTTGTTGACATCAATATCGTCGGGCTCCTTGTGCGCTATCCCCAATGGTGGATTCTCGAGAAAATCGGTGCCAACAACCCGAATCTTCATGACGCGAAGTTTCCTACCCCTGTTTGGGGGAGTGGAGTGAATGGTCGCTGGATTTTGGCCGACATCATTGAATACATGGAAGCTCGCGTCGAGCGGAATCTGATTGGCGAGCTGAAGGGCACTGAGGTGCCGATGGGTGACGAACCCCGTTTTCGTAAACGCTACGCGTTCGAGGGGGTGTGATGGCTTCTAACTACGAAAGCGCCACTTGTGCGAACAATTCGCCCAGCGTAAGCAAACACGACATTTGCATCCAGCAAGCGGGTATCGATTTCGGCATTGCTCATTGCCTCGACGGCACCACGCATTGGTTTAGGGACGATTACTCCCGAAGCCTGCGCGCGGGGGTCAAGACTACGGCACAGATTTTCAATGGGCGTCGCATGGTCTTTAGCGACCATGAGCAGGACGACCTCACCAGCCGCCTGAAACTGTGTCGGAGCCTTCCGAGTCCGGATCGTGAGGATGTCCCTGTCATCGACGTTCTCTTGCGCACGTTGCTCCCGAGCCATTTCAGCCAACTCGTGAGCACGATTGCCGATCGCGGAGAAATGGGCATGTTTAACCGCGAACTGTTCGAACAGGTTTGCCATGAAGGAGCGCGCACCCAGGCCGTTAAGCGCGCAATTCAATGGCAGCGCAAGAGCAGCGCCGATGGAATGCGGGTGACGCATGCCGTGGAAGCGGCATTTTCGAGTGACGAGTCGGTCCTCGCGTACAAGGTTGCGCTCCTGCGCAGGCCATTCGTCCCCGCAAACAAAGAGGCCGCGTATGCGCTGCACGAGCACGCGAAGGGTAACGAGCTGCTATTCCAGCAGAAAATGTCGGGCGAAAAGGTGCATCGCCAGCCCGACACACCGGACCGGCCCAGCATCGCGTTGATCCAGAACGACTTGCATGCCCTGCAAAATGGGCTCGATCGTGAGGAATCCATCAAGGCCCGGTTTCGAGGTGGTGTTATCACGGTCAATTTCTCGCGCGTTCATGGCCTCTATCTCGGTGCCGTTTTGTTGGCAGATGGCCGCACATCGGCAGACCTCGCCAACGAGGTGGCTCGCCTGTGGGACGAGGTGACCGATGGTGATGGCCATGTTCACCAGCAGCGCGAGCCGCAATGTTCCTGGGCTGGTCTGATCGAGCCTCACGACACCGCCAGAAAAGACGCTCTCCTACTCGAACTAGAGTGCCGCGCCTTGCGCGAGAAGTACGTCCGCGCTAAGGGTTCCGAGGTGCTGCCGACCTTCACACTCATTCAGCCAGCCTCGGCAGGCGTACAGAGCCAAGAGAATCGCCATGCATAACGACTCCTATACGCCGCCCCCGAAACGCAACGGTCCGATTATTGATCGCGCCAGCGACATTGCGCTACTGGCAGTCGATTGGCTTTGGCGATTCTGGCTTGCCATCGGCAAACTGCACCTGCTGGTCGGCGAGCCGGGTTCCGGCAAAACCACCTTGCTGGCCGATTTGCTCGCGGCGTTCTCGACGGGCGGGTTGCTTCCCGATGGCACTCGCGCGCCTAAAGTGTTTTGCCTGTACTGGACGAGCGAAGACAGCATTCAGGAAACGGTCATGGGTCGTCTCATTGCCGCAGGTGCCGACCTAGAAAATGTCCTAGTTTTGCGGGGCATGGCAGAGCATGGCAAGAAACGATACTTCTGCCCCTCGGACATGCCTGAACTGGTCAGCGAAATCAAGCGATTGCGCGCCGATGGGATCGATGTTCGCATCATCGCTATCGACCCGCTGCCATCGGGTTCCGGCAACACGAACAATAACGATGCCGTGCGCAAATATCTCGAACCCCTAATTATGCTTGCTGAACAGGAGGGCCTTGCCGTCATCGGGGTGCGTCATCTGGCGAAAGCCTCGTCGAAGAAGAAGTTGGCCGATCGCATCAATGGCAGCGTTGCCTACCTGGCCGTATCTCGCGTCGTGTTGTTCGTCAGCAAGATCGCCGGTACTGGAACGTCTCGGGATAATCCCGTTCGTGGTGTGCTGGTTCGTGCTAAGTCCAATATTGGCCTCACCGATGGCGGGCATGGATTCAGGATCGAGTCTGTCCGCCTCGAAGCCGAAAACGGCATTGCTGATGCAACGGCGTTGAAGTGGGACATGCAAGACCTAGTCGGCGACCCGGAAGCCATAGTTCGCGCTGCCGAGTTGAAATCAGCTACCATCGAAGATGAACTGGCGGCTGAATTGGAGTTCGTCGGTGACCTGCTCCGTGGAGGCCCGGTGCTGGCCAACGAGGCAATCGGCAGTGGGCAGACTCAAGGCTATACCCCCGAGAATCTGCGCAAGGCTCTGGCGGAGCTGGGCGGGAAGTCGACGAAGGAGCCAGGGTACTCGCGTGGCCCTTGGTACTGGGTGCTCTCAGTCTCGGATTTTGACAATCTTCGTGACCGTTCGCGTGATGACCACCAAGAGGAGCGCCGTATCCGTCGTCGCGATGAGTCTGATCGGCCGAGAAGCCGCTACCAGGAGCGTGGCTCGCGTGATGAGGGGCGCTATGACGATGACATCCCCAAAGTCGAAAAAGACGAAAAACACGACCAAGACGAAAAGTCGGAAGGCTCGGCACAGTTTTGGGTGGAAGAACGTAACCTGCCTGACACTGACAACAGTAGCCCCCCTGAACACGCTCCCTTCTGGCGGGACGAGATGAACCTGCCCGACCAGAATTCGCGGGAAATATTCGTGGGTTACATGCGCAAGGGTGGCGCTCATGATTGAACGCTTTGCTCGGCGTGGTATCACGAAAACATGAATGGGAAATGGCGCGATGAATTCGCGCTATTTTTTTTACCGTCAGTTGCATATTCGGAGGATGGAGTTAATTTCGGAAATGCAATGAATCGTTGATGCTCAATAGCTCATTCATCGTTGTTTTGTTCCGGTGTAGATCCTCATAAGTTGCAGTCCCTATGTAATAGGTTTTAAGGGCGCGATATTTCGATGCGGATTGATGGTGAGCTAAGGTAAGAAAAGAGGATGAGAATTCAACATGCCTCAAGGGCATGTTTAATGATTGATATCTGAAAATAAATTTCTACTGCATGCGTTGATTCATTGGAGCAGCAACCAATGAGGTCAGTCATGGCAGATAGAACGGAACAATACTGGTTCGACAGAAACGATGATTGCCGTACACAGAGACGCAAGAAGCAACGCTTTCGGAGGAATCAGGCAAGAGGGCTAAGCCTTGCGGCTGTGATGTTCGAGCTACGCAAGAGCTATCAGGTACTCTTCATTACTCTGAACGTCGATAAACGATATCGTGACGATGTGAATTTCTTCACGATGCAGGGCATGCGTCGCACTCTATTTCAACGTATTAAAGATGCTCATGCCTATGAGCGTCGTCGTAGAAGTATAGGTAGGCCACTCGAAGACGATGAACGTACTATCTTTCACGATATTCGAGGACTGGTTTGGCGACAAGAAAGTGGGTATGACGGTGGCTCTGAACACGTTCATTTGATCGTATTCGTATCGGTCAGCAGACGAGACCACGTTCGAGCGTGTGAGGAATTGGGAGTGGCCTGGAATCGCATTACGAAATGGGGCGGCTTTGATAATGCCAACCGCTATGCGCATTCATATCGAAACAAATGGGGAGTAGCCATCGGCTACGTTCATCGAAACGATGACGAAAAGCGAGAGGCGTTGCGCAAGCTCATTGGTCTATACATGAGCAAGACGGTGCAGGAGCCGCTTGATCGTGACGAGGACGATAAGCTGTTCGGCGTGAGGTATTTCGGCTGATTGAGTTAGCCAGAGTGACTGAATCATCTCGCGTACGTGCCCGGACTCGTCATGAGCGTTTTGCCGACTGGCCGAGCTTACCGGACGTAACTACCTGTCACGAGAGATGTCTGTTCAAGTTTTTCAACAGACTCCCGGTCGGGATGGGGGGAGTTTGCATTGCTCGCCGAGAAGTATCAAAAATTCCTCGCCGTGTAGATCGATCTGACGGATTTAAACCTGCCTGATTAGAGCGGCTATTTCACTTGCCACGATGATTCAGAGCGTGATACTCGATGCCGCTTTATCGCAAATTGCATGGCAAAGACCAATCAGGTGCCGAGGACGACAAGCTGTTTGGAAAATGGTTTCTTAACCAATAGCGCAGGTTGCTATGTATGCGCGCCGCATAGCACGACAATCTCGGCAATGGCTCGCGCATCGTGTGCGTCAATAGCCGGTTTCGCCTCTTCTTTTTCTTGGCTCAACGGCTTGGCGCTCGCCGGCCACCGCCTAGGATTTATTCGGGGGCACGGGTGTGGCAAACTTCCCCCTTTCCGCCACTCGGAGGCGGGATCACGGCTGGCAATTGGCGGTTGGAGCAGTTGCTATAGCCAGCATTTCACTGCATGGAAGGCATAGTGCGGCTGCGGTATCCCGTAACGCTGATGAAGCAACTAAGCTTTGAACACATATTCGCCTGACCACGAGACTCATAAATGAACCGAGCCGCTCTGGATTTAGAACTTGCTCGCGTACGAGCGAGCCTTGACGCGAAGGAGCCAGTCCCAAATGTGTCTGTCCGCGAACTGCTGCGGTGGGCCGGTGCCGAGCGTCGCGGTGCTAATGTCGTGTACGGGATTCGGCTGTCGCTCAGAGAACATGGCATTGACACACTTCCAAATTTCAACTTCCCAGATCTTGATCGAGAGCTTCGGTTCGTTCTGGCTGCGGAGGTACTTGAGCCGGAAGCCGAAGCGGCCGGGGTCAATGGGGAACGAGTCGCAGCTGGTGCAGTGACGTTGGAGGTCATCGCAGAAGCGCGGGCAGACGATCCGAACGCGGCAGTCGGCGTCGCGGAAGCAATAGCAAAGCAGCAGTTTGTCGTCGGGGGCATGGCCGAACCTGCTTTCCGGGTCAGCCGACTATTGGCTGCGAGTACGCCTCCGCGCTATGTTGCTCCAGACTGCTCGGTGGCGGAAGCCATGACAATAATGATGCTACGAGACTATTCTCAGCTTCCGGTGATGACGACGGAGAGGGAGGTCAAGGGTATCGTGACGTGGTCTTCAATTGCTCACCATTTGCAGTTTGATGGGGAGAGACCGGTCACAGTACAAGCTTGCATGCAGCAGGCGGTGGAAGTGCCGGAGTCCGCCTCACTATTCAATGTCATCGGTTTGATTGCAGAGGAATCGTACGTACTGGTCCGCGGTAGTGACAAGAAAATTACGGGCATCGTCACCGCCACCGATCTGAATGAACAGTTCCAACAGCTGTCAGAGCCGTTTCTCCTTCTCGGAGAGATCGAGAATCACATCCGCTCATTGATTGACGGCAAGTTCACCCCTGACGAATTGAAGGTATTGAAAGATCCGGCGGATGCTAACCGGACGGTAGAGTCCGTTGCGGATCTAACGCTTGGCGAATCAATCCGTCTCCTTGAGAGCGAGGACAACTGGAAGAAGATTGATGTTCCGCTGGACCGTGCAGTGTTCACCGGAGAGCTAAATGAAGTGCGACGTATTCGAAATGACGTTATGCACTTCGATCCGGACGGAATAACCCCTGAAGACCACGATACGCTACGTGCTTTCGTCCGCTTTCTCCATCAAATCGGTCGTCTGCATTAAGGCAACCGAAGAGCCTTGGGGATGCAATAACAGGCGAAAGCTTGAACGTCGAGTTCATGAGGTCCGGTAGCGCGATCAATCGCTTCATAACAACTTTCGAGTGTGAAATTGTCAAGCGCAGAAAATCAACGAGTTCACCTGGTGAATCACTCACCTAATTATTTTGACTGTGCATTGCGTTCTCGCGATGGCCTTATGACTGCTGTTCTGGCAGTGGCATCGATTGAAGCCCTAACGCACGACCTTGCGACTTGGCTAGGTTGGCTCGATGATCACGCAAAAGAGTGCCACCTCAAATCCGATTCGGCTTCGGCGGCGGCACCGTTTGGCAAACCGCACGTGTGGTGCTTTTCCGAACTTGGACATCAGCTAACAGAACCCGAAGCTCGGCTCCTTAAAAGGCTTGATGATCTCGAGTCTGATCAAAAATCTGTCTCACTCAAAATACACGGCATTTTTGATGTATTGGGTGAAGGCAAGCAGGTCACGGCAACGCCCGATCTGAAGGATTTTGATTTCTTGGTTGCGCTCCGAAACGAGATCGTTCATCCCAAAGGTGAGCGCCTTACGCAGCGGTTGAAGTCGAGTAAGACGAGCGGCAACGTCGATGGTCACATAAAGGCGGTACGACGACTTGAGGCCGAGAGGTTGATTGACCGCGTGCAAGTGCATGAAAGTTGGTTGAACAAGCTGAAAAAGCCGTTTATCGATTGGTGTCTGGTAACAACATCCAACGTAGTTGAAGATGTATTGGCCGTTTTGCCTGCCACCACCCTAATGAAGTCGTTTCGGCGCGAAGCGTCGATTGGGCGTTACTCGCCGCTTGGCGCTAGGCTCGAACCTAGTGAGCCGGGGAACTGAGGAGAAGTTGGCGGTGGCGTAGATTTCGGCTCAGCATCATCGCCATGGTGCGTGGAAAAATCACGCTGCAGCGCCATCGGATTTTTCTGTTTGACTCTGGAACGTCCGATGGTAAGTGCGAAGCAGCCTTTCGAGTTTCTCTGCACGTACGGAGGCGAGTATCCGAAACTGGCCGAACGCTGACCGATGATGCGAGCGGTTCTGCGAGGAAAAAATAATGCCGCCGCGAATGGGTACATAGATGCTCCGGCCCAGCCAGATAACTGGCGCGGACCGGATTAGTACTTTCGTCGTTGCGGTTGCTGACTCAGCTTGCTGAAGCTTGCCGCCCGGGGACGATATCGTCGGGCACATCGAGCACAGAGTGAACGTGATCGTCGCCCCGGTGGCTGAGCAAGTCCCACAAGGTCTGCTGCCAGCCTCGATCCTGACGTACGGCGCGGCCATCCTGTTTCGTCAGTTCGACACCCGCCCAGGCCGGCACGACATCGCTATCTCGAACGTACCACTGGAATACCTCGCTAGCGCCGGTCACACCGCCGTAGGTCTTGTCGATCTGCGCGAGCGCATCTTTCTCCTGGTGCTCGAAACGGGCACGTTCCTGCTGCACGCCGGTCTGGTTGCTCCGCGCGTCGTCCAGTTCGCGCTGTGCTCGCGCGACGACGGATTGGGCCGCTTCTATCGCGCTTGAACGGTTGACTATGCCCTGTTTCAGTGCCTCCGGCGTATCTGCCGGCGGCACGCTATTGGCCTGTAACTGCGCGAGCTGGCTTTGGGCGTCGGCGAGCTGCTTCTCCAGTTGCTCGGGATTCTGGATATTCGCGGCGGTCTGGTCGAGGCCGTTGGAATAGCCCTGGAAGTCGTGCTGCGTATCGGCGATCTTCTGCTGTCGGAACGCGGCAAGAAGTGCTGCACCGTTCTTGAGATCGCAGCGGTACTCCACGACCGTGCGGTTCGTGTCGTCTTTGAACGTGCGCCAGCTATCCTTCTCACAAGAGGCTCGGTTCGAGAGCGCCGTCTCGTAGGTATGGGTCGAATCCTGCGGAACGATTGCAGCCTTGACCGTATCGATTTCGAAATGGCCGCAGCCGGTCAGTCCCGCGCTCAGGAATGCTGCCGAGGCGAACGTGGAGAATTTCGTTTTCATCGAAAAAAAATTGAGCTGACGTGGCTCATAGGGACGCGCCCGTCGGATAGAGAAGGGCGCAGCCGGCTCGAACAGGCCGCCGCTGCGCCGGGGAGAATGCCGCCGCACTCCGTGAAGCATCGGGGTGGCCAGCAGAAAGCTTACTGGGACAGGCCGATCGTGATGTACTTGGTATCGATGTCGAACACGAGAGGATCGTCGTTCGTGCCCGGCGTGGCCGTGCTGTTCACGGTGATGTAGACGTACTTCGTGACGCCGTTCGCCGTGTATCGGTACGCTTTGGCGTGCTCGACCGAATGATCTTTCGTATCCGCAAGGCCATCAGCCGTGAACGCCTGGGCGATGTTGCGGATCGGCGTGTCCTGGCTGCCGTCGCTGTCCGTGAACGTCACCGCCCCATTCGCGAACACCGACGTACCAGACTGCGTACAGTCTTCATATTCGGAAAATTTCTGGCCGTTCAGCTCGTTCGGATCGGTCACTTCCGTCAGGTCGCTCGACACGTAGGCGTACTGTCCCGGTTGGCCCGCGACAACACCTCCCGCGCCATTGGCCGTGCAGAGCTGGCCGACCCGATTCCCGAGCAAGGACACGATCGCCGTGAATTTCCCGGCATCCGTGAACGAAGTCACATTGCCGTCCGCATCGATCCTGGCCTTGGCCGTGTACTGGCCGCGATTCGGATCGGCGATGGCGATACCGAAGGTGCCGTCCAGATTCACGGACGAACCCATCTGGATCGAGACGGGATCGGTCGTGTAGCTGGCTCCAGTCGTATAGGCCGTCGCGGAGTACGCGGCCTGCGTCAGCGCCGTGCCACTGGCTGTTTTCGCGGCCGCGTCAGATTGCGACAGCCCCGCCGCCGTCAGCGCCGCGCCGTAGCTCTCAAGCAGGTTGTCGCCCGCATCACCCTTTTCGGCCTTGAAACCGCTCGTGAGAGGATTGAAGTTGTCGGGGAGCGCCGGTTTGCCCGGCAGAGTCGAAAGCGCTGTCGTGAGCTTCGCCAGCGCGTCGGTCAGATTGTCGCTCGTGATCGCTCCAGACAGGTCGCCGTTCTTCGCGCCGTTGAACCACGTTTCCGGATCGCCCTTGGCGAGCACGCCGACTTCGAGATCGGTCAGCGGAGTGATGTTGGTCGTACCCGGAGCCGGAGCCACCGAATGCAACGGCGCAGCCAGTGCCGTCCCGTTCGCCTGTCCATCCGATACGCGCACGGCGCACGGATAATCCGTGCTCTTTAGCGAGAGAGACCAGCTACCGTCCGAACCCGTCGTGGCCGCGGCCGTCGTGCCCGACGCACACTTGAGCGAAACCGAGCCGCCTACGATCGGCGCGCCAATCGCGGCCGTGCCACTCGTGGTGACGGTTGGCGTGTTGCCAGCGGAGTTGCTGGCCGACGAATCGTCGCCGCCACCGCCTCCACATGCGGCGAGTGCCGCGCACAGCGATGCGCCAAGCGCGAGACTGGTGATTCCCATGTTGAATTCGGTTTTCTTCACTACGGGTTTTCCTTTCTGGTTGAGGTGGTGGATGGATTTCGGGACATCGGCGGGCCGATGCAGCGGGTCCCGTTATGTCGTGTTTACTCGTCAAAAATGGGCGCGTGACCGGTATGTGGTCATACCTGCCTTACTCCTCTATAACGGCAGTAAATTCAGTTTATGAAGTGTAAACACGACAGAAATTGTCGAATTTATAGCGTCGTGAATCAGTCGTCAGGCGGGCATCCTGCCTGGCATGACTTCCCGACGCCCAGAACCCGCTACCCGCACGCCGGCACCGATCACGGTGGCGCTCGGCAGGCGTATCAAGCAACGCCGGCACGAAGTGGACAAGTCGCAGGAGACGCTGGCCTTCGAGGCACACGTTGACCGGACGTACATTTCGGCCATCGAACGCGGTATCGCCAATCCCTCGGTCGAGACGCTGGCGAATATCTGCCATGCGCTGAATATCACGTTGGCTGGCCTGTTCGAGCCACTGGACGGCGTATCACTTGCACCGACCGGCGAACGCCGCGCCAATGCGGCGACCCCGCCAGAGATCAGGCGCAGCCGGCTCCGGTAGTACAGGCGTCCAGCAACCGGATCGACACCGCGCCGTCCACGCCGGCCGGCATGCTCCCTTCGGCCGTGATGTACGAGGCGTGCGGCTTCCTGAATTCCAGTCGCGCATTGCACACGGCCAGTACCGGCGCGGCCCCGGCTGGATCGAGCAACAGGAGTGCCGTCAGGATTGCATCGTGTTCCTCAATCCCGACAACCAGTGCGGCATGCCGTTCGTCAGTGCGGCGGTTGACGATCCAGACGACCACTGGCCATCCGGCCGCGAGTTCCTGTGAGCAGGCGTGGGCGAGTTCGTCGGCAGGGTCTTCGAGCTGAACAGGCTGCGCACCGGCATCGAGTTCCCAGACGAAAGCAGCCAGTTCCGAAGGCGTCAGGCCGTGCAGATAATGCGGCCAGGCCCGGTCCCAGAAATGCGCGACGGGACCGCTCGAATAGCCCCGCACATCGACGGGATCGAACAGCTTGCCGAGCATCGCGAGCGCCATCGCTGCGCAATGCAGGGCGCTACCGGCATCCCAGTCGCCCTGCTGGCTGAAAACCGGACGGCGGGTGTCGTCCAGCATCAGTCGCGCGCCCGGATACAGCGCCGGGTGCAGCTTCTGGATCAGCGCGGGCATCAGTAATCCTCCGGCAGCAGGATCGTCGTTATCGAGCGGTCGGCTTCGGTGATGATCCAGACCGTGCCGCTGCCGGGTATCACGTAGCTCGACAGCAGACGTTTGCCGCTCAGCAGCGCCAGTTCATTCCGGGCCCTGTCGGCGGGCTCAAGCTCCCCCCAGTCTCCACGCACATGCCGGTCCAGCAAGGCAACAGGTGAAAGTCCGGCTTGTTCCAGCATGGCCTGGGCGGCCGGCGTGATGGCCGTCGTACCCATCGGAAAGCGGGCGCGATGGTGTGCGGAGTCCTTCATGCCGCGATCCTCGCTTGATAGGTTACGACAGGCCACACCGGATAGCTGTGATGGGCAGCCGGCTGTGGCCGGGAAATGCCACCCCGTACGGTTTTCTTCACCCGTTCGATGGTGGTCTGTGAACGATTCCATTCGGTGACGACGAGAATGCGGGCGCCGTCCGGTAACGGATAGAGCGAAATCAGGCGCAGCCCTGCCTTGATCGACAGATCGTTTTCGCGCCTGTCGTCATCGGACACGCAGCCCCAGTCTCCAGCGATGTGCCGCAGCAGGACGCTGATGACGGGAATACTGTTCTCGCGCAGCGCTGTGAGCGCGTCGGGCGTGACGAGCAGGCGCCCGGGATGGAAAAGCGGCTTGAGCCGCGTGGATTCGTTCATGCTCAATATCTCCAGAAAAAGGGCGAGCACTGGCCTCCGGTCGAGCCGGATAACCTGGTCGTGAAAAGAAAGTGGAATACCGCGTGGACGGCGGCGTTACGGCCCGAGTTGCCGGCGCAGCGCAGCGGCTCTGGTCTGCGAGCAGCGCAGATGACGGCGGATGCCGGAAACGGTCGGTTTCACGATGCCCGCCTGAATGTCGCGGACGAGTTTCGTGAGGTCGGTTTCGGGTTTCGCCGTGACGGGGACAGCGGACGGCGATTCAGGCGGATCGGCGGGCGTGACCGGCGTAGCAGGTTCCAGTCGTTCCGATGCAACCGGATCGGCATGGGCGTGATTAACGGCAGTCACGGGAGTAGCACGTGGCAGTAAGGCGAGCCACCAGAGCAGGCAGGCCGTGCCTTCGAGTACCGCTGCGAAGGCCAGCCCGGCGAGCAGGTCGAGTTTCGTGCCCGCCATGCCGAAGATCGCCGCGAGGCGTGCCGTGACTGGATCGGCACGGGCCGCATCGTGACGGGTTTCGGCGCGATCCTCGTTAGACTGATCCCGCCGGATGTCACTGGCCTCGGCATCCAGCGCATCCAGTCGTGCGGTCAGTCCGGCACGACGCCCGCGCAGTACCGGGCAGTCAACGGTACAACGACGCGCATTGGCCTGGGCCAGCTGGGCCGTGACCGATGCCCGATCGGCCATGACCGCAGTGAGATTGCGGTGAATGGGCGTATTGGCGTCCCTCAAAGCCGATACCCGGACGTCACCCGCATGTGACTGCGACAGCAGGAAGAACGTCGCATGCCCGAACGATGCTGCCGCCATGCAGCCGAGCCACAGCAGCATCCCGACACTGCGCACGGCGAGCGGTGCCGACCGACACAGCGCGGGAAGCAGGTGCGCGCCAGCGACCAGCACGACGCCGACCGCAATCCACGCAAGCCGTTCCGACAGCCATCCGCCGCGCTGCCAGCCGGCCAGTATCGACATACAGATCGCCGTACTGGTTGCCGCGATCGCCAGAGCGAGTGCGACCGGGCGAATCACGCTGCCTTCCCGCCGAGCAATGCGGCACGCTGGTCAAGGCGGTCTTTCAGGTTACCGGGATGCGTTGCGCGAGTAGCGTCATGACCCTCACCGTGACTATCGCCATTACTGGAGTCCGCCGGATAAAACTCCTCGGCGACCGCCGCGCTTTCCTCGATGCTGTCCTCGAACGCACCATTGGCGAACCCAGCGCGTGCGGCCGCATCGAGCGCGGCCTGATCGAACCCGGCCGATCTGCGCCGAGCATCCAGCTCGCGCGCCTCGATGATCGTCGCTTCGAGCGTGCTGCCCGAGCGCACGCCGAGATCGACGTAGTAGATCGCCGAACGGTAACTTTGAATTGTACTTTTGCCCCGAAGTTTCAGTTCGAGCGGCAGACAGGCCAGCAGATTGCCAGATACTGCCGAGAAGTAATGCAGCCGTGCTGCCAATGTCCTGATCGAGTTATACGAGGTCGTGCGGAACAGAAAATTTTCCATCTCACCCGTGTCTCCAATCAGTACGTTGAGGCGGCCATAGGGCTTGCACGCTCCACCGTGGCCAAACGAGCAGCCATCCGGCGACGGACACGGCATTTCCTCGATACCGGCATCGCTAACACGACGGCAGGTTTCGCCATTTCCCACACAGACCGGGCGTCCCGTTTCGCGGTCGAAGCACGAGTATTCGGCGCGAAGGTTCAGATCGGGATCGTTGAACAGGAACCGTACGGGAATCGCGCGCAGCTTGCCGGTCGTCGCCTTGCGCAGTTCGTCGTTGAGCGGGTGAAGCAGCCACTCCCCACGCTGCTGCACCTGGGTCGTGATGGTGAACGCATCGTCTTTCTCGGGCAGCCGCTTGCCGTTCTTCTCGACAATTCTCCCGATGGAGATTCTTCCTACAGTGGGTGGCGTAATCGCCAGTCCTTTGAGCATGACACTCTCCTATATGTAAACGGTGGGGGAAGGCGAAGGGGGGCAGAAAACCGGATCAGGTCGAAACGAGAAACCGGCGCGAGCCGGGCTTCGTAATCGCATACTGAGCGGCGAACTCGGGGTGATCGGCAAGCAGCCGCTTCAGGTCGATGCTGGTGCCGTCCTTGCTGCGTTTGAATGACACCGACCCCGTCTCGAACTGCGCGCGGTCGGCCTCCCGCATGGCCTGCGCGATGGTCTGTTTCAACCGGGCTTCGACGGCCTGCCGGGATTCGATCTCGGCCCGCACGGCCACCAGATCGGCAAACGTGGCCGACAGCGTCCGGTCGTCCGTGAAATCGACCGTGCCGCCTGCGCCCGGATACAGGCAGCGCAGCGCGCGATCCGCCGAGTCAGAACCGTCCGCCGGCGGCGGCGTATCGGTTTCGACGTATTGCCAGAACGCGGCTTCGAGTTCGATCAGCCGTGCGATCAACGCGTCGTCGCGCTCGATGCGGTATACGTCGAGCTTCTGGCCGCAGAGCAGTACGGCCACATCCGCGGCTTGCTTGCCGGACACTGCAAGCTGATGTTGAACCTGCAACTGCACGTATTCGGGTACGCCGTCGCGCCAGAGTCGTGCGCCGAATTCGCCCGCCGTCTTGCATTCGAGAATCTGGACGTCCGGCACGCCGACGACTTCGCGGTCGAGATTGGCGAGCATCCACGGGATCGTCGGATGCCGGAGCACGGCATTGATGCGTCGGACACGGTTGCCGGTCTGCTTGGTGTAGGACGCGGCGACGATGGGTTCGAGCAGCGTGCCCCAATACACGGGTTCGGTTGTGTCGTCGGGATTGGGTTTCGGCAGGTCCGTGTCCCGATTGGTTTTCTCAAGCCACAGTTCGAGCTGAGATTTGTACGGGTTGAGTCCTACGGCAGCGGCTACGTCGCTTCCGCCTATTCCGTTTTTTCTCACCTCAAGCCAGTCTTGGCGCGAGAGCGATTTCGTATCGACAAGCCGTAGCGCAGGTCGATGCCGGCCACGCCCGGCTGATTCAGGTAAAGGCATTTCGATCCTCCAGAAAGCAGAAAGGCCCGGCGGGAGTGATCCCGGCCGGGCCGTATGCAGTGTTGATGGAGCGGTGGGCATGGCGTCAGCCCAGGTCTTCGTCGCGTGGTTCGGTGGCGAGCATGCCGATCGCCTCGGACATGCGTTCGATGCCGATGTCCTCGATGACGCGGGCGCTTGCGCCGCGCAGTTCGTCCGGCGTCCACACGACGACGGCGTAGCCGCGCGAGCGTAGATGCGCGATTACGTCTTTCTCGTGGGGACGCATTCCGGTTTCGTCTATGACAATCTCCGTGCGTCATGCGACGAGCCGCAAGGCTTCGTCCCAGGCTTTCTGCTTGATGGCCGCACCAGTACCAAACCATGCGGCATCGCGTCGATGATCCTCGCTGCGTGCGCGGCGTCCATGGTCGACATATTCAGTGATCGAATTGACGAGCCCCCAGGCGGTGCCAGATGCGGAGGCGAGCGTTGCCCCCATGCCCTTGCCGGCATAGAGCGCCTGCACGGCCTTGATCGCGGAATCGTTGGTGGCCGGCACAAGCTGGCCGGAGCCGACTGGATAGGTCAGCACGCGACGGAAGAAGGTTTCGGCCGCAGTATCGTTGACCTTGCATTCGGACAAGGCCTTCATGCGGGCCATAAAGCCATCCCAGGCCGATACGGTGATGCCGAGCTGGCGCTTCACTACTTGCGCGTCGAACTGCGAACGGTGCGGCACCTTCACGGCACCGGCCGAATCGCCGAGCGCGATTTGCAGGGTGTTGTTGCAAACGACGCGAATACTCGTGAATTGCGCCGTCGTCGCCAGTGTGCCGTCGCACGCCGTGGCCAGCAGCAGATAGCCCTTTACCGTGTCCTTGCCCTTGAGCGCGATCGACTGGCCGGTACGAGCGAGCGCCCACAGTTTCTTGCCATCCTTGAGGACACCAGCGCTCTCCAGTTCGTAGCCCCCCGCGTCCACGAGGTCTCGATAGAACTCCAAGATTGTAAAAGGCTGCACGACCTGATAACGCGACGAGACGACGGAAAGAGGTGCTTTCGTGTCCGAGCGATACAGCACTTTCTGTTCGGGAAAAGCATGGATCGAGCCGAGATTCGTGCCGGCGCTGCCCGACACATAGCGCACGTCGGCGGATTCGATTTGCCAGTCCATGCCGGCCTGTTTGGCCCAGACTTCGATCGGCTGCTTCGGTGCGAGTTGATTGCCGAGGCCGTGCCACGGGGTTTCGCCGACGTAGGCCATGCTGGTGACGAGGTGCATGAAAATCTCCTGATAGATAACGGGAAACAGAAAGCAAAAATTCCTACAGCCCTGTGCGGCTGTAGGCATTGACCGTGAAAGGGGAGCAGCAAAACGTCGCGGTAGGTCAGGTCGCGTTTTACGCGCTGAAGGCGTGGCCGCACGCCGAGCACTCGCAGTTGTCGAATACGTGGGTGTCGATTTGGCTACCAGCCGCGGAGCCGACTGCGCACCCGGCCGCGCCAGCAACCAAGGCACCGAAAATGGCCCCGAAAATCGAGCCAATCGGTCCGGCAACCATACCAAGTGCGGCTCCAGCTTCGGCACTGCCAAAAGCGGCGGCAGCGGAGCTGGCGGCCCCGGTCGCAGCGCCAATGGCTCCTCCGACCTTGCGGGCGGTATCGCGAGTGGTAATGTGCTGCGAACCGCAGCGGGGGCAGGAAAGCGAATGGGTCATATCAGCCTCGTGAGGGTTCAGAGCAAGCGAGGTTGCTCAGCATTTTGGGTGGATGCTCACGTCGGTGATATATGTCTGAGATTTTTTACGACTTAGCCAGCAGCCGAACGCACATTGTCCAGAGCGTGCCGATGGCAACGTACATCGGTAACGACTCGGCTTGGGCATAGGAAATTTGATGAATTGTTATCTTCGGCGTGTTTGGCAGCTCGATCTGAGCGAAAGGCCATCGAACTTTGAAAATTTTGTACAATCCTGTCTCCGTTTGACTTGGGTTGATCATGACCATGCCTGCTAGTGACAGAGAGGGCGAAATCCTTACTATCAAGCAGGTTGCCGAGTACCTGAAGGTCACGGAGCGAACGATCTACAGGCTCGCAGCGGCCAAGAAGATTCCTGCCTTCAAGGTCGGAGGGACGTGGCGTTTCCGCAAGGCGGACATTGATGGCTGGATCGCGGCTCAATCCGGGTGCGTGGAGGGCCAAGCACGTTGATCTCCGCCTACCACGCCAAGTACTACGCCCACGAGCTTACGCGGCGTCATGCCGCTGACGGCGTCGACCGCCTGTCGCAATCGCTGTTCGATGCCAGCGTCGATCTGAATCCGCATCAGATCGAGGCGGCGCTGTTCGCCCTGCGTAACCCGCTACAGGAAGGCGTGCTGTTGGCCGACGAAGTCGGTCTGGGCAAGACCATCGAGGCCTCGCTAGTGATCTGCCAGCACTGGGCGGAGCGTCGCCGCTGTCTGCTGGTGATCTGTCCTGCGAGCCTGCGCAAGCAATGGGCACAGGAGCTCCACGACAAGTTCGCGGTGCCGACCACGGTGGTCGATGCGGTATCACTGCGCAAGCGAGCCGCAGGCGACATCCTCGCCACTTTGCAGAGCATGGTCGGCAAGGCAGTCGTCATCATGTCCTACCAGTTCGCCGCCAAGCTGGAAGCCGAGCTGCGCGCTGTGCCATGGGACGTGGTGGTCATCGACGAAGCGCACAAGCTACGCAACGCCCACCGGGCCAGCAACCGCACCGGCCAGGCGCTCAAGCGCGCCTTGGATGGCCGTAAGAAGCTGCTGCTCACCGCTACGCCGCTCCAGAACTCCTTGATGGAGCTGTACGGCCTGTCCACTCTGATCGACGAGCACCTGTTCGGCGACGAGACTGCATTTCGCAAGCAGTTCATGAATAGCAGCGCTGGCATGGACGAATTGCGCGCACGCTTGGCCTCCTTCGCCAAGCGCACGCTGCGGCGCGAAGTGCTGGAGTACATCAAGTACACCGAACGCAAGGCGCTGACTCAGCCCTTTGAGCCCACCGACGACGAGCAGTCACTTTACGAACGTATCTCGGCCTTTTTGCAGCGCGAGGATTCTTACGCTCTGCCGAAGCAGCAGCGCCATCTGACCGCACTGATCCTGCGCAAGCTACTGGCGTCCAGCTCACACGCCGTGGTGGCTACCCTGATAACGATCCGTGAACGGCTGGAGCGGCTGCTGGCAGGGACGGTGGCGGATGACGGCAGCCAACTGGTTGAGCAACTCATCGCTGAAGATGATCTTGAGCAGGATTACCTAGAAGAGGAAGCCGGTGAGGACGAATACTCGGCGGGCGACACGCAGTTCAGTGCTGAGAACGTGGGAGACAGCAAACTCAATCCCAACGCCGTGCGCGCCGAAATTTCAGAACTAACCGCTTTCATCGATGCCGCCGAGGCCCTGCAGACAGACACCAAGGCACAGGCGCTGCTTAAGGCATTGACGTTGGGTTTCCGCAAGATGGCAGAGCTGCGAGCCCCGCGCAAAGCCATCATCTTCACGGAATCCAAGCGCACTCAGGAATACCTGCACCGCTTTCTCTCGGCCAACGGCTACGTGGGCAAGCTGGTGCTGTTCAGCGGCACTAACAGCCATGAGGATTCCGCTGCCATCTACCAACGCTGGCTGGAGGAATTCAAAGGCACTGACCGGGTCACCGGCTCCCCGCAGGTGGATCGCCGAACCGCGCTGATCGATCACTTTCGCAAGGACGACGGCAGCGGTGCGGAGATCATGATCGCCACGGAGGCTGCGGCCGAAGGCGTGAATCTGCAATTCTG
Organism: Paraburkholderia sp. J41; assembly: GCF_905220235.1. NCBI lineage: Bacteria > Pseudomonadati > Pseudomonadota > Betaproteobacteria > Burkholderiales > Burkholderiaceae > Paraburkholderia > Paraburkholderia sp. J41. The sequence continues at coordinate 226,017 of NZ_CAJMZE010000010.1, forward strand.
TGCGCTGATCATCAACTACGACTTGCCGTGGAACCCACAGCGCGTCGAGCAACGCATTGGCCGCTGCCACCGCTACGGACAACGGTTTGACGTGGTGGTCATTAACTTCCTTAACACCCGCAACCAAGCTGATCAGCGTGTGCTGGAACTACTCACCGAGAAGTTCAACTTATTCTCCGGTGTATTCGGCGCGTCCGACGAAGTACTGGGCCGCATCGAGGGCGGACTAGACTTCGAAAAGCGCATCTTGCAGATCTACGACACCTGCCGCCAGCCGGAGGAAATCGAAGCCGCCTTTAACGCCCTGCAAGCCGAGCTGGAAGAAGTCATTGCCGACCGCATCAAGGACACGCAGGCTCAGTTGCTTGAAAACTTCGACGAGGACGTCCACGACCGCCTCAAGCTGCGGCTGGACGAAGCCGAAGCCCGGCTAGACAAGCTCGGGCGCTGGTTCTGGGGCGTTACCCGCTTTGCCCTGAATGAACGGGCGCGTTTCGACGAGCAGGCTTATGCCTTCTCCCTGTCTCATCCACCCGAAGGCATTGCGCCGCAAGCGCCCGTGGGACGTTACCAGTTCATACGCGGCTCGGCGCAGCCCGACATGCTTGCCCAGGCTTACCGCCTCAGCCATCCGCTGGGCGAGTGGAGCATTGCCACCGGCCTTAATGCACCCACGCCCCTAGCTACGCTCAAACTCGACTATGGCAAGCACGGTGCGCGTGTTTCCGTCGTGGAAATGTTGCGCGGTAAGTGTGGCTGGCTCACGCTGGTGCGTCTGGAAGTCTGCGCCTTTGAAACCACAGAGGCCCTGCTGTTCTCCGGCATTACTGACGATGGCCAAGTGCTCGATCAGGAAGCATGCGAAAAGTTGATGGCCATTCCGGCGGCGGGCGAGCCCACCGCCATTCAGGATGCCGGGCCACGAAGCCTTGCGGCCAACAGCCAGCGTCTCGTGGAGGCCACCATTGCTGAAGTGCTGGAAGCCAACCAGCGCCTGTTCAACGAGGAACGCGACAAGCTGGAACGCTGGGCCGAAGACAAGCTGCTGGCGGCCGAGGAAGCCCTCAAGAACACCAAGGCGCGCATTGCCCAATTAAAACGCGACGCCCGCAAGGCTGCCACGCTGCAAGAGCAGGACGGCCTCCAGCGCGAGCTGTCCGAACTGGAACGCAAACAGCGTCGCCTGCGCCAGGAAATTTTCGCCGTCGAGGACGAAATCATCGAGAAGCGCGATGCGCTGATCGCGTCGCTTCAGCAACGGCTGCAAGAGAAAACCGAAACCCAAACGCTGTTCACACTCCGCTGGCAGGTGGTGTGAGGCACCAAGCAGAACATAACGACATCTAGACCCGAACAATGTCTACAAAGCAGAACGCCAAATTTCAGGAACTCGTCGCCAAGCTGCGCGAGATATTCCAGATCGACCGCCCGGAACTCGACTTCGGCGTCTACCGCATCCTCAACGCCCGCGCGGGCGAGATCAACGACTATCTGGAAAGCCGGCTGGCAGAGAAAGTGCAAACTGCATTGGCTGCGGGCAACACCGCCAGTGCGCAACAACTGCAAGCCGAATTGCAGGAGGCCGAAAAGAACGCACATGCGCTTGGCGTCAGCCCCGATGGCGTACCCAAGGTGCAGGAACTGCGTGCCAAGTTGAAGGAAGCCACGACCGGCGCCTCAGAACACGAAAACGCCGTGTTCTCGCACCTGTTGGCGTTCTTCTCGCGCTACTACGACAACGGCGACTTCATCAGCCAGCGCCGCTACAAGGGCGATACCTATTCCATCCCTTATGCTGGCGAAGAAGTCATGCTGTACTGGGCCAACAAGGACCAGTACTACACCAAGAGTGGTGAGAATTTCTCTAACTACAGCTTCAAACTCGATGACGAGCGACCCGTCCACTTCCGGCTTGTCGTAGCTGACACCGCCAAGGACAATCGGAAGGACAACAACAAGGAGCGCCGTTTTGCGCTTGTCGAGAAGAAGACCGTCACCCGAATTGACGAACAGGGCGACGAATATGAAGAAGAACTGCTGCCTGTCGAAGAAGTGGATAGTGAGAGTGGAAAGGAGCTGATCGTCCGCTTCGAGTACAAACCCGTCGCCAAGGGTGCCAAGCAGGACGCGCTGGTGGAAAAGGCGGTTCAGACCGTATTGGCCGATGATGTTGTCAAAGCCCGCTGGCTGGATTTGGGCGGGCGCGCGCCGACCGAGAAGAACCCGCAGCGCACCCTGCTGGAAAAACACCTTTCCGACTACACCACCAAGAACACCGCCGACTACTTCATTCACAAGGATCTGGGCGGCTTCTTGCGCCGGGAGCTGGACTTCTATATCAAGAACGAAGTGATGCACCTAGACGATGTGCAGAATGCCGGTACGTTCAGCAACATCGAGAATTCGTTGCGCATGATCCAGTGCCTGAGAAGTATTGCACTCGATTTGATTACATTTTTGGCGCAATTGGAGGACTTCCAGAAGAAGCTGTGGCTGAAGAGGAAGTTCGTTGTGTCTAGTCACTACTGCATCACCTTGGACCGTGTGCCGGAGGTGTTTTATCCGGAAATCGTCGAGAACGAAAGGCAGTGGCGGCAGTGGATGGAGTTGGGTGTGTGGACTTCCGACGGACCGGGGACCATTGAGGATCTGAAGAGGTGCCGGTTCATGATGGTAGATACCGGTGTATTCGATCGCAACTTCCTGCATCGCCTTCTCGCCGCGACCGAGGATATCGATCGTGTTACTGACGGTCTTGTCGTCAAAAGCGAGAATTTCCAAGGACTGACATTCTTGGCGGAACGTTATCGGTCTGGGGTTAAGTGCGTCTATATCGACCCTCCGTACAACACGGGAAATGATTCATTTCTCTATCGAGATCAGTATCGGCATTCTTCATGGCTCACCCTTCTGAACCAGTCCGTAGCGGCAGCTTCGTCAATGCTCGGTAATGGTGCGAGTTTTTTTGCAAGTTGCGACGACAACGAATCATCCAGGCTAAAAACCCTCTTGGACACACGCTTCGGAGAGGCTAACTTGGAGTCACAGATGATCGTGCAGTCGAATAAGCGCGGACAAACGTACAAATCCGTAGCAAAGACGCACGAGTATTTGTTCGCGTACGATTGTGATGCTGAGACGATGCTCAACGGCCTGCCAAGAGACGTCGAAGATGCTGAAAAGGATGCACATGGTCCTTATGAACTATGGGAGCTGAGAAATCGGAACCCAAAGTTTGGCCGATTTAATCGGCCAAACCTATTTTTTCCGCTTTACGCGTCTGAGAGTCAATTACTCACGCGGGGGGGCTCTTGTGTCTCCACGGAAAGAACATCGGAATACTCTGAGGAAATCTATCCGAGGAACAGTGAGGGGGCCGATTCGTGCTGGCGTTGGGGCATCCCGACTGTACGCAAAGAGTCCGGGGAAGAATCCGGAGAAATCACGGACAAAAATCTCGTTGCCAAGAAAACGCGAGGCGGAGAGTGGCGGGTATTTGAGAAGGCGAGAAAGTCAATCAAGGCTCCCAAGTCTATTCTGTTGGATGTTGACGTGATCAACGAGAAGGGCACAGTCGAGCTCGGCTCCCTCGGCTTTTCCGACTTCAGTTTTCCAAAGCCAGTCGGATTGATGAAAACCGTCGTACGGCTCGGCACGAAGGACGACGATCTAATGCTGGACTACTTTGCGGGGACAGGAACAACCGGCCATGGTGTGATTGCAATGAACAGGGAGGACGGCGCGAAAAGACGCTATATCCTTGTCGAGCAAGGGGAGTACTTCGATGCCATTCTCGTTCCTAGGCTCCAGAAGATCACCTTCTCCGCCGAATGGGGCAACGGTAAGCCCGCCGCCCCCGAGACCGGCATTTCCCACTGCTTCAAAGTCATCAAGCTCGAAAGCTACGAAGACACATTAAACAACCTGCAATTGCGCCGGTTGGCCGGACAGGACGATCTGTTCGCCGCGTTGCCGCAGGTAGCCAAGGACGACTACCTACTGCGCTATATGCTGAACTTGGAAAGCCGTGGTTCGCTCTTGTCGGTAGAGGATTTCAAGAAGCCCTTTGATTACAAGGCGAACATCGCCGTCGACTCAGCAGGAGCGTATGAGCCGCGCAACGTTGACTTGGTTGAAACCTTCAACTATCTGATTGGCCTCACCGTCAAGCACGTCGACGCCCAGCCCGAACGCGGCTTTGTCACTGTCACCGGTACGCTACCCAGCCGTGAGACGTGCTTGGTGCTGTGGCGCGACTGTGAAATGCTGGATTACGAAGGCATTAGCAAGCTCTGCGATAAGCTGGCTATCAACCCGGCGGACAACGAGTTCGATGTCGTCTACATCAACGGCGATCACAACATCCCGACGGTACTGACCCAGACGCAGGAGGAAGGCGGCACGACGCGTGTGCTTAAGCTGCGCCAGATCGAACCCGAGTTCCTGTCGCGCATGTTCTCGATGGAGGACATCTGATGGCGCGACCACGCAAGGCGATCGCCGCTACGGGCGGCACCACGACCGCGCGGACCGGCGGCAGGAAGCGCAGCTTCCACCAGAATCTAGTACTCAACCGTTGGGTACTAGGCTTTTTCAAGGGAGACGGCCTCGGTGCCCTGAAGTTGCGGCTCGGCGATGACCGACACGAGGGCATCGACGAGGACGGACAGACCAATTTCTTCCACGAACTGACCCGCAATCTGTTCGAAGTGGATCGCGTTTCCGAGGCCGATCTGCGCCGCTACGACCTGAACACCGTCAGCCACTGGCAGACCGTCACAGCTCAGCGCAATAAGCTGGAAGGCCATGAACTGCAGATGAAGTACTTCCAGTACCTTTCGCTGCTGTTCACCGAGATCTACTTGGACTGGTATTTCAACAAGCGCCAGGCTCTGCTCGATGGCTTGAACGAGGAGATGGTGCGCTACCGCGCCGAGGCGGCCGCGGAGCCCTTCCGTGACTTCGAGGCGGATGATCTGAATAAGATCGCCTTCTGGAACGCGACCGGCAGCGGCAAGACGTTGCTCCTGCACGTCAACATCCGGCAGTACCTGCATTACTTTCAGGCAGGCCGCAGCGACCACTATCCGAGCAAGATCATCCTGCTGACGCCCAACGAGGGACTTTCCCATCAGCATCTGGCGGAATTGCATTTGTCGGGCTTTGGCTTCGCACAGTTCTTCAACAAGGCGCAGACTTCGGCGCGCGGCACCATCGAGATCATCGACATCAACAAGCTGGGTGACGAAATGGGCGACAAGACCGTCGCTGTCGATGCCTTCGAGGGCAACAATCTGGTGCTAGTGGACGAAGGTCACCGTGGCACCGGTACGGCGGCAGGCGCATGGATGGCGCGACGCGACGCGCTGGTACGAGGCGGCTTTGCCTTCGAATACTCGGCCACCTTCGGTCAGGCTGTGGCGAAGGGGATGACAGTGGCGGCAGCGGAAGAAGACATCCAGAAGAAGCGCGCCAAGATGCTGTTCAACACGGCTAGCCTGCGCAGCCTGGACGATATGCAAAAGGCACAGATTGCGCTGACCAGCGAGGACAGGCGCCGTGCGCGCATCACCGCCACGCGCGAGATTTACGCCAAGTGCATCCTGTTCGACTACTCGTACAAGTTTTTCTACGAGGACGGCTACGGCAAGGAATCGCTGATCTTGAACATGAACGGAGAGGCCTACGAGCAGGCGGACAACGCCCGCAAGTACTTCACGGCCTGCCTGCTGGCCTTCTACCAGCAGCTTTGGCTGTGGAGAACTCATCGCGAGACGCTGGCCGACTTCAACATTGAGAAGCCACTGTGGGTGTTCGTCGGCAACACGGTGTCCGGTGAGGAGTCAGACATTCTTGAGGTGGTGAACTTCCTCGCCGACTTCCTTAATCGGGATGCGCAGATCAAGACTTGGCTGGCAGATCTGATCGCCGACCAGGCTCAGATTCTGGACGCCAAGGGCAATAACATCTTCAAGGGGCGATTCACGCCGCTGATGGGCTTCACGGACAAGGTGGACGAGCTGTATGCCGACATCCTGCTGCGCATATTCAACGCCCCAGCCAAGCAGCGCCTGAAGCTCGTCAACATCAAGAGCAGCAAGGGCGAGCTTGCGTTGCGCGTGGGCGACGCCGAGCCTTTCGGCCTGATCAACATCGGCGACGACGCGGGCTTCTTCAGTTTGGCCGAAGATTCTGACACCTTTGACAGCGAGCGCGATGACTTTGGCGGCGCGCTGTTCGGCACGCTGAACAACAAGGACAGCCAGCTCAACGTGCTGATCGGCTCGCGCAAGTTCACCGAAGGTTGGAGCAGTTGGCGCGTTTCCACAATGGGCCTGCTCAATATGGGTCAGGGCGAGGGTTCGCAGATCATCCAGTTGTTCGGGCGCGGCGTGCGTCTTAAGGGCAGGGGATTTTCGCTCAAGCGCGCCCTGCCGCACGAGCGTCCCAAGGGTGTGCATCTGGATAAGCTGGAAGCGCTAAATATCTTTGGTGTGCGCGCAAGCTACATGGCCGCGTTCAAGGACTATCTGCGCGAGGAAGGCATCATGCCCAGCGACGAGGTTCTTGAACTTGATTTCCCTACGCGGCCCAACCTGCCTGTCGGCAAGCTCAAGACGCTGGCGCTCAAGGATGGGTACAAGGACAACCAGAAGCTCGGCTTCAAACGCACCCACTTCCCGTCGCTGTACGAGATTCCCGCGCAGTTCCAGGGCAAGATCAAACTGCCGCACGTGGTGCTAGACCTGTACCCTCGTGTCGAAGCGCTGAGCACGCAGGATAAGGCGGCAGTCACCACGACCGAGGCTCGGCACAAGGGAAAGCTGAACGCGAAGCTGTTCCCGGTCTTCGATTGGGATCGCATCTATCTGGTGTTGCAGGATCACAAGCTTCAACGGAGCTGGAGCAATCTGCGGCTGAGTCGGCAGAAGCTGATCGACTTCTGCGCAGGCGCATCGGACTGGTACACGCTGTTCATCCCGGCGGCCGAGCTGGCTGTGAACGCGTTCACCGACATCCGTAAGCAGGAGGATATCCTGATCCGACTGCTGACCGATTACACCGACCGCTTCTATAAGGCGCTGAAGACTGGCTACGAGGGACAGTTCTACGACGTCACCCGCATTGACGAAGACGACGGCTCGATGCTCAAGCTCTACCAGTTCGAGATCGAGAACAGCGACGATGGGCTGGAGTACCAGAAGAAGCTCGAAGTGCTGAAAAAACTCGTGGCCGATGGCAAGATCGGCGAAGCAAGCAAGTGGAACGCGCCGCACATAGTGGCTATCAGTTTCGATCGCCACCTGTACTATCCACTTTTGGCGCTGGAAGACAAGGATGCGGTGCCGTTGAAGCTGCGCCCGCTGGCCTTCGATGCGCCAAGCGAATGGAATTTCGTTCGCGACCTGGAGGCCTTCTACAGCTCCCCGGATGGCAAGGCGGCGATTGGGGCGCGCAGCCTCTATCTGCTGCGAAACGCGGATCGGGAGGATAAAGGTCTGGGCTTCGCGCTGGCGGGTAACTTCTACCCGGACTTCCTGCTATGGCTGGTGGACGATGCCACCGGCAAACAATGGCTTACCTTCGTCGATCCCAAGGGGTTAAGGAATCTCGATCTCTCGCATCCCAAGCTGGGCCTCTATAAGGAAGTCAAGACACTTGAAGCGACTCTGGCGAACCAGGCCAAGCACGATGAGCCACCGTTGGTCTTGAATGCCTTCGTGTTATCACCGACAGAGTTCTCCGAACTGCTCAACGTTGGTGATACGACGAAGAAGGAAGATCTGGAGAGTCGCCATGTTCTGTTCATGGAAGATGGCGGTGGGAACTACTTGAAGAAGCTGTTTTCGTCACTGACGTGATGACGAGAATATCATTTGTGGACAAGGATCACTGCCAATCCAAGAACGTGCAGGATCTTGCCTCGAATGAAGGAACGTGGTCCGCACCGCGCCCCCTTCAGTAAGCTTTGGCGTGCAAGCGATGAGGCGCTGGAGCGGACAACGTTCAAGGGGAGAAGCGTCGATTCTCGGGACCGAAAGAATCGGACAGTACCCGCTGAAACTGCTCAGATATTAGAAACCGGAAAAGTTGGGTTACGCTGGCGTGAAATGTACACGTGGGAAAATGGACACCAAAGGCTACAT